>NZ_JBPCCH010000031.1:0-45077 GCF_050971805.1 Robertmurraya mesotrionivorans
AGATCCATATTTAGGTTAAACTGTAAATGAGTCATTTTTATTCCTCTTTTCTATGTTTATCGTGGTTGTTAAACATTTTAGCCAAGAGAGAATAAAATGACTCTATTCTTTTTACACAATTATACGGACCTAATCTTGTTTTCTATGAGCTGGGTCTTCTTTATTTGCGATTTTGGGGAATTATTTGCGATTCTCGGATTTTATTTGCGATTTTCAAAATTTATTTGCGATTCTCAGATTTTATTTGCGATCTTCAAATTTCATTTGCGATCCTTCGATTTTATTTGCGATCCTTCGATTTCACTTGCGATCTTAACGTTTTATTTGCGATCCCTCGATTTTACTTGCGATCTTCAAAATTCACTTGCGCCCCCCGTTTTAACTTGCGGCGATCTCCCGTTTCCACACGCAAACTACATCATACCTCCCCAAAGAAAAAAGCCGGAGTTCCCCCCGACTTTTCCTACTTAGAAATAAACATTTGTGTCCAGTAATGCTGCTTTGATCCGCCTTGTGCATATCCGACACCGATATGCGTGTATCCTGAGCTCAGGATGTTTTTGCGGTGACCTTCACTGTTCATCCATGCAGTCACTACCTCTTGCGGTGTGCGTTGACCTGCTGCAATATTTTCTCCTGCACTACGGTACGATATTCCGAAGTTTTTCATCATATCAAATGGCGATCCGTATGTAGGGCTTGTGTGAGAAAAATAGTTTCGGTCTCTCATATCAGCTGATTTGTAACGCGCCACTCGTGCTAGTTCCCAGTCCGCAACAAGAGGCTTTAATCCATACTTGGCACGCTCTTGGTTCGTCAATTGAACAACTTGATTTTCAATCGACTTGGTCGCATCATAGTTTGGAATGTTTACCCTTTGTCCCGGATAAATAAGTGCTGGATTCCGAAACTGTGGGTTTGCCTGAATAATTTCGGACAATCCCACTTGATAGCGAACAGCAATTTTCCATAAGCTATCTCCCGGTTGAACAGTATACACTTGTTGTGCGAACGAGTTTGTTGGGATAACCACCAATGACAGTAATAGAGCAATTCCTAAGAATAGCTTTTTAAGCATATTTACCACCTCCTAACAATAATAGAATTCATCTTCCTCAGCTAAAAAAATCAAGGAGAATGTTTCCAAATTGGAAAAGATTCATTGTCCCCTTCATATAGTGTGTAAAGGAGGGATTTCCATGGGTTTGATGTGGGTTACAACTGTTGGATTGGCTATTTGCTTAGGAATTGTTGGTGGTGTGTTTATTTATTATCTAAGAACGGCACTTGATTCAGAGGATGCACATCGAATTGATCCCGCTCCAAAAGAATAAAAATAAGTGGCTCGAATCTCTCTCGGGCCACTTTTTTTAAAGATAAGAAAGTATAAGATTTTCAACTTTGAAAATTGTCTAGCTCCAGCGCCCTAGCGCCTAGTGTCCTTCGCTCTCCGCCCTACGATAAGTCAACATCGAATCGCCTCTGGCTCTTCGTGTTTCCTTTATCTCAGTTGGAGCGCTCCAGGCCATACGGCGCTGACCAGGGCGCTTGCGCTTTTCTTAGTCCCTTTGACACCCTGGACAATAAAAACATTTTCTCGAGGATACCTCTTCAAAGCAAATGGTTCCTCCACATCTCCCACAGGATTCCCCTTCTCGATCATAAACAAAGCAATGATCATTATATCCACCCGTGAAGGCATCGCCTTTATATAAAGGTTGGTCCATATAGCCCCCAAATCCAAGTGCTCTCTGCAGGACTGACTGAATCGCATCATAAAGATCCTTTTGCATTCCCTCATCCAGTGTATCTGCTTGCTTAGTAGGCATGAGCCGAGCACCATAGCATATTTCATCCGAATAACAATTCCCAATTCCTGCGATAAATTGCTGATCAAGAAGAGTGGTTTTAAGTCGTCCTCTTTTTTCTCCGATTAAATCAAGCCAAGCTGTATAGGTTAAATGGCCATTCAACGGTTCTGGCCCTAAATCAGACAGCTCCTTTTCAAGCTCCACCTCTGATAAAAGATGTAGATACCCTAGCCGTAAACCAATAAAATATAACTCCATTTCCCCAAAAGAAAGAATTACCTGTTTGGTTCTTTTGGGCTGGTCATTCTCACTTCCGACATACATCCAACCTCCAAGCATTAAGTGCAGCAGCAAGTTGTCTCCCTTACTTAATTTAAAAATCAAGTGCTTGGCTCTTCTATGAATGGCTTGTACCCTAGCTCCTTGTACTTTCGATATAAACGTTTCACCCTCCATATTGATCGACTTTTCACGAGTGATGGTCACTCTAGAAATCTCTTTCCCTGATAATCGCTCACTTAACAACTTCCGATACGTCTCCATTTCTGGTAATTCAGGCATGGTTGACCCTCCTTCGTTCGGTTTCTTTTAGTATGTGCAAAACCAAATGTATGGCTTGGAAAATTGTCCTTTCTTCCATACATATTTCTCTCTCACTTGGAAAAATTATGTTCATCTAGAAGATTTGAGGAGGAACGGCTATGTCTATGAAGGACTATGAAATGCCCCGCTTTCCAGAACCCTATTGGAGAGACATGGATTTACCGATTTACAATTCTTTAATCGAGGATATCAGTGTGGATGTGGCGATTGTTGGAGCTGGTATCACCGGCATAACAGCTGGTTATCTATTAGCTAATAAAGGCTTAAAAGTCGCTATTCTTGAGGCTGGGAGGGTTCTAAATGGAACAACCGGTCATACGACGGCAAAAATAACGGCTCAGCATGGATTAATATATAATGAATTGCTCCAAAACTTTGGAGAAGAACGAGCGAAGATGTATTATCAGGGTGCTGCTGACGCTATTGAGTTTATCAATCGAATGGTAAATGAACATAGCATCGAGTGCGATTTTTCAACCCAAGAGGCCATTATTTATGCTGTCTCTGACCAATATGCGTATCAAGTGGAAGAGGAGGCAGATGCCTATCGAAAGCTCGGCATACGTGGGGAGTTAACAGAGGCAGCCCTTCCTTTTAACATTAAATCCATGTCTACCCTTGTGATGCCTGACCAAGCCCAGTTTCATCCACTCAAGTACTTGAATGTACTTTTACGTAAATTTATTGAAGCTGGTGGGGTGGTTTACGAAAATGTAACGGCTACAGATGTAGAGGAAGGTTCACAACCTAAGGTGGTTTTAAGAAACGGGAAAAAAGTAACGTGCGAGCATGTGATTGCAGCGTCTCATTTTCCGTTTGTTGATAAAAATGGTTTTTATTTTACACGTCTTGAAGTTAAACGTTCCTATATCGTTGCGGTAACAACACAAAAAGAGTTTCCTGGTGGCATGTATTATGGTGCCGATTCACCTACTCGCTCGTTAAGGTCTACCCCTCTTGAGAACGGAGAGCAGCTTGTTCTTGTTAGTGGGGACGGTCATAAAACCGGACAAGGTGGGGACGGTCATAAAACCGGACAAGGTGTGGACACCATGAAGCATTACATGGCGCTAGAGGAGTTCGCTAATGATGTTTTTGGTATTAAAGAGTACAAGTACCGCTGGTCTGCTCAGGATATGATCACATTAGATAAAATCCCTTATATTGGACCTGTCACCGAGAAAAATTCCAATATTCATATTGCTACTGGCTATCGTAAATGGGGAATGACGAATGGAACGCAGGCAGCCCTTTTGCTTTCTGATACGATACTTGGCAAAGAAAATATGTACCGAGATTTTTATGCTCCTCAACGTTTTGATTCAGATCCGGATATCAAAAAATTCATTAAGATTAATGCGGACGTTGCGAAGCATTTGGTAAAGGGGAAGCTTGAGTATGTTGGAAAAGAGCCAGGTGAGGTAGAGGTAGATGAAGGAGCAGTTGTGATGGTGAAAGGCGAGCGCGCCGGTGCCTATCGCGACCATGACGGCTGTCTGCATCTTGTAGACACAACCTGCACTCATTTAGGCTGTGAGGTTGAATGGAATCACGGAGATCGTACATGGGACTGCCCTTGCCACGGGTCACGATACACTTACGACGGAACAGTTGTCGAGGGTCCTGCGGTAGAGCCTTTGAAAAAGTTAAATTTGGATTAATTCGTATATCATTGAGCCATGCCCCCTTTGTTAGGGGCATGGTCATACTTAAAAAACATCTATAACCTATTTCAAGTAAAAATCACCTGAGTTGGTTTTTACATTCAATTCGTATTCGCCGTCACCAAGCTGACCAATGATACGATCTTCTTCTTTTTCCTGATAACTCATTTGCTTAATATCTATGATGCCACTACCTGACTCTCCTTTGAAGTCTAGCTTCATAGAAGTTGGTTTGTCCTTGAACTCAATAATTACATCGCCACTTGATGATTTTGCAGTAATATCTCCAGTTAGCTGTTGACTGGAGATTGACATATCGCCTGATGAAGTAATGGTCTCCACGTCTCCTTCCACATCCGAAAGTACTACATCCCCAGAAGATGCTATTGTACTTATTGATGTTGCTTGACTTCCTTTTAGAAAAAGGTCTCCACTACTCGAAATAAGGTTAATTTTCTTTGACTTAGTCTTCTCCACGGTGACGTCTCCACTTGATGTCTTCACTTCAAAAGACTCCCTAGCATCACTTGATTCAACCTTGATATCTCCGGAACTTGTTTTAAAATGTAATTCCTTTGCTAGTACACCTTCTGCTCCAATATCTGCTGATGATGTGACAACAGTAATCGACTTATATTCTTTTTCTGGAACATGTATACGAATGTTCGTATCGTATATAAGAATACCGATGTTTATTATTTGTTGATTATGATCAATTAATTTAACATCTACTGTATTTCCGTTATCCTCGGCTACAAGGGACAATTCTTTTTTTAGCTTTCTACTTATCTTTCCGTGTAATTCAACAGTGATATTATCTTCACTGCTTGGAACAACCATCACATCACTAGACTCAAAGTGAAAGTTTAGATTTTCCAACTTTTGATTTTCAAGCACTAACTTATCTTTGATCTCATACGTTTCGAATGAAAATCCACCTGATGCACTAACTGAAACCAATGTTCCCACTATTCCAATGGCTAGCATGATAAATAATGCACTCACGATTTTCTTCATGCCGTTCTCCCCCCTTGAACCACACTAATAGTAAACCTACTATACCTTACTAATATTCTATAAAAGTATTTCGATACATTCAACATTCCAATTCCAATAAGCATTCCTAAACTGAATAAAGTTAGTGAAGCGAAAAAATTAACCGTTAGGCTCTCGTAGCTATAGCCTAGAAGAGAAGATGTAATAAGAACAAGCGGGGAGAGTGTAAGTGCAAGCGCAACTACCCAAACCAAAACAATTACACTTAATATTGCTGCAACCGGAGCAATAATAAAAATCCCATTAAAGAGAAACAGACTAAACCCTATAAAAATTTTCTTTCCTAGTCCTCTCTTTTTCTTTTCAGGAATTAATCTCCCGTCATGGTAATCAGCTAACAGGTCACGTGCAATAGCATAAGGATCTCCAAGTTCTTCAGTTAGTTCTTTTAAGTTCTTTCCGTTTCCCACTCCAATTTGAAAATGCTCTTCATAGTCGTATAACATTTCTCTCCGATCCACTTCGGGAACAGTGTGTAGTAAACTTTCAAGCGTTTGCAAGAATTCATTTCTACTCAATGGTTTTCGTCCCTTCTTCAATAAACTGTGAGACAGCAGTTGAGAACTGTTGCCATTCTACTACTAATTCATTCATATAATTTAATCCCTTTTGCGTAATGGAATAATATTTCCTAGGGGGACCCTCCGTTGACTCAGCTAAATAAGTAGTGACATGATCTTCTTTTGTTAACCTTCTTAGAAGAGGATATAGCGTCCCTTCTGCCACTTCAATTTTATTTGATATATTTTGTGCCAATTCATATCCATATTGATCTCTTTTTGAAATAAGAACTAACACACAAAGCTCTAATACACCTTTTTTAAACTGTACATTCAAAAATGGCACCTCCTAAAAATAAATACCATGTACTTCCAGTTTATATATTAATACACAGTAGTGATTAATGCAAGGTACTGATTAAAATAAAATGATGCTACCAAAGAGGTAGCATCATTTTATTATTGATTCGTCGGACGATTACGGCGAATATCCTTTTTATCCGTTGTTGTAAACTCCACTAGCTCCGAGCTAGTTTGTTGTTGCTTTCTGTTGTTATTACGCTGCGCATTGGCATTTCCAAGCTTTGTTCTTCCCATGTAAAACATCTCCTTTTAAAAAGAGGATACTTACATAGGTAGTATGAGAAGTAAAGTCTCACCTTATTCGAATATTGGAGGTTTTCGATGCTTTGTTGCTTGTTCAAACGCAAAACCTAGTTTAATAAGCGTTGGTTCACTATAGGCGGTACCGGTGAACGTGATTCCAACCGGTTCTCCTTCACTCGTATAACCAGCGGGAACCGTAATGGAAGGATATCCTGCTTTCGCTGGAATTCCTGCTCCAAAATTATTTGGGAACACGATGGCATCCAGCTGGTGCTCCTTTATAACGTAATCGATTCCTTGCTCTGTTGAATAGTACAGATCTTCTTCAAGCGCTTTTAAGTACGCTTCTTCGGTTAGCTTGCCAGATGTAGCCTCCGCTTCCTCAAGAACGACTTGTCCATACTTTAAGCATGTTTCTTCATTCTCTTTATTAAACTGAATCACATCCGAAAGTGACCTTATTTTTACCGAGGAATCCACTGTTTTTAAGTAGGCATTCACATCCGATTTAAACTCATACGTGAGCACATCATAGCTCCATTTTCGTCCTGTCGATGGGATAATCACATGGTCTACGACCTCGGCGCCAAGCTCGACTAGCTTTTCAATGGCTTTATTCATCACCTGAAGCTGACCTTCATTTAAATACCCAAAGTATACATCACGGGCAATTCCAATTCGAGCCCCTTTTAATCCTTGATCATCCAAAAATGAAGTGAAGTCCATCTGATTTAACTCTGTGTTCGTTAACGTCACTGGATCATTAACATCTTGAGCAGATAAAGCGCTTAATAAATAGACTGCATCAGTAACCGTTCTCGCCATTGGGCCGGCAGTATCCTGACTATGAGCGATCGGTATAATCCCTTTTCGACTTACTAACCCTAGAGTTGGTTTTATTCCTACCAAAGAATTTTGGCTAGCTGGACTTAAGATGGATCCAGAGGTTTCGGTCCCCACAGCTACAACAGCTAGGTTGGCTGCAATGGAAGCACCTGATCCCGAACTTGAACCACCCACATCGAACTGACCTGGTCTGTACGGGTTTAACACCTGTCCTCCACGAGAACTATAGCCACTTTTCATCCCTTCAGCCATAAAATTAGCCCATTCGGTCATATTGGTTTTTCCTAAAATGACTGCCCCCGCTTCTCTTAAAAGAGCAGCTACCTTTGAATCTTCTTTTGCATAGGAATCAGCAAGTGCCAATGAACCTGCACTCGTATGCATTTGGTCACCTGTATCGATATTATCCTTAATCAGAACAGGAATTCCGTGGAGCGGGCCGCGTGGTCCCTTCGTTTTTCGTTCTGCATCAAGACTTGCTGCAATCTGTAGGGCGTGAGGATTCACTTCAAGAACGGAATTGATTTTTGGATCTACTGTACGAATGCGATGCAAATACATGGTTACAAGCTCTTTAGAGGTGATCTCACCAGAAGCCATCTTTTCCTGAATCAAGTCGACCGTAGCTTCTTCAAACCACTCTTCATAAGCTTTATGTAAACGTGGACTCTCCATTCCGCCAACCCCTTTTTAAAATATACCTTTATTATACAACAAGGAGTGGGAATCTCTCCCACTCCTTGGAACTTACTTTCTTGAATTCGCATCAACCATTTGGCCTTTAAAAAACACCTTTTTTACAACATCCTTATTTAAATCCCGAGAAAATTTCTTTAAATCTCTTTCCTCACGTTCATTTACTAAAGAAATAACGGTACCTTCTGCTCCAAATCTTCCCGTACGTCCTGATCGGTGTACATATTGCTCTATATCTCTAGGGAAATCATAATGAACCACATGTGTGATGCCTTTAATGTCTAACCCTCTCGCTGCTACATCCGTAGCAAGTAGCATATTCACCTTGCCTGTTCGAAAATCTTTCAAAGCATTTTTACGTTTGTCCTTGTTTAAATCACTATGTAAAACAGACGCATTTACATTTTGAAAGGCAAGCTTTTCTGATACTACATTTAAGTTTCCGATATCTTTAATGAATACTAGGACACTTGCTTCTTCCAAGCGTGAAATTTTTTCAAGTAGCTTAATTTTATCGCGTTGTTCCGCAGTGAAATACACATGGTCAACCGCACCAGACTCAATCGTTTCATCTTTTTTAATTTTAATGACCTCAGCATCCTTCGTTAATTCCTTAGCTAAAGTCACGGAATGCTCCGGTAGAGTCGCTGAAAATAAGACCACCTGGCGATCCGCCTGGGAGGACTTCACAATATTCTTCACTGTCTGTAGATGCTCTTTTGTTAAAAGCTGGTCACCTTCATCAAGTACAATCGTTTTTACCTCATGCATTTTGATTTTCTTTTGTGCGATCAGTTCCATCATACGTCCAGGGGTTCCTGCAATAATATGGGGCTGTTTCTTTAGCTTTTCGAGCTGACGCTTGACGTTTGCTCCTCCGATAAAAGAGGCCGAACGAATTCCGCTTCCTTCACTCCATTTTTGGATCTCAGAAAGAATTTGCATGACTAGCTCCTGCGAGGAAGCCAGAATAACTGCTTGAATCGTTCGTTTCTCGGGATCCAATTTATTTAATACTGGTAGAAGATACGCTAGTGTTTTTCCTGTTCCTGTTGGCGACTCCGCTATCACATCTTTGCCTTCTACGATGAAAGGGACTGCCTTTGTTTGAACACTCGTTAACTCCTTAAATCCTTCTTTTGTCCATACATCCTGTATAAATGGTTGTAGCTCGTTTACAATTGTCGTACTCATATGCTTCTCCTTTAATCAAAGCTGATATAATCAGCTCGCTCTTAATAAACCTATTTAAATACTAGCTGAAAGACCCCACATTGTCTATTCTCTTGGAATTTCTGTAATAAAGGTTTTCCCTCTAACTCCAGACCTTCTTAAATGAAGATTGATATCAACTTCTACGTCAGCTTGCGCAAATACTTCATCCCAGTTATTTTCTACCTTTTTGTACTCTTTATGATGTTGTCGATTAAATGCATCTCCAAAACCAAAAATATCTACACCAAACTCTGTTTGAACTTTCTTGATGGTTTCCTGTATATGGTTAGCCACATAACGATTGATTTTCTCTTCAAAATCTTTATATGTATCAATTTTGGTTAAATCATTCATACATTGAGTGGCTTCAATTCTTGTTTCACCATTTATCTTCACCTTTAAAACAGGCTTTCCATTCGTATAATCGACTTTTAGTTTATTATGAGTTTCTGACACGGTTACAGCGATATATCTGTCATCCTCAGGTTTTTTTTCCTCGTCCGTACAGGGTACACTTATACTTGTTGTCTTTAGTTCTTGCGTCCAGAAGTAATTTCTTGTTTCTTCCACACTTAAATATCCTACTAAACGGTCATCTTTGAAAACAGCCATTCCGTCCATTTCCACAAGTGTATCGACACTCGTCTTCATATTATTTTCAGATTTTTCTCCCTTTTCGGGGTCCCCTTTAATCACTAATGTAGCTGACACAGGATTGCGCCCCTTGGATGTTAGTGCAGAGATAAAATCTGTAAGTCTTACTCCCGGATCTCCTCCCCACTCCTTATTAAAGGATTGTGTTTGCTTATGTATTTTTAATGAAGGGACCTTTTGAATGGGATACGTCACTTTTACAAACGCTTCCGCCTTTTCACCCTTTGTCACCATGATGTTAAAATCATTTCGAAACTGACCGCTACGATCAAGGAAATCAATAAATTCTATCATCCCTTCCTTTGCAATTACTTCACTAATGTATAGCACCCTCGTATGAGAAAAAATTAATCTTCTAGTGATTCCAATATTCGTTTTATGAAGAAGCTCAGATATTGAATTTCCTTCAAGTGCGTAAGTTAAGGCCGGAGCAGCCTCCCCACCCATTTGATTTTTTGAAAATTGACTCGCATTCACTACCTCGATGGTTAATCGATATTTACTGTTTTCTCCCTTATCAACTGCAAGCCCTGTTACAATTGAAACATCGTTCAATTCAATCCGATCCCAACAGCCGGATAACATAACGACACATCCCAAGATCAATAATGCATTTTTAAGCTTCATTTTTGTCCTCCTAATGGCTGATCTGGGGGACTTGGCTGATTATTCTCTTCACTTCTAACTGGGGATTTCGGATATAAATACGAAGGTCGGTTTTTATTTAACCATATCGGAACACGAACAAATACATCATCCTGATTTCTTGGTTGAAACGGTGCCACCGGTGCCAAATAAGGGATACCGAAGGATCGAAGACTAACTAAATGAATAACCATGACTATTAAAAATAGAAGAACACCGTATAATCCCATAAAGGCCGCGCTAAATATAACAACAAAACGGAGCAAGCGTGTGGCAATGGAGAAACTATAGATAGGAGATACAAAGCTCGCAATGGCGGTAAAAGCGACGACAATAACTAGAACATTTGACACTAGACCAGCTTCAACAGCCGCTTGTCCTATAACGAGTGCCCCAACAATAGAAACGGTTTGCCCAACCACCCTTGGCATACGAACTCCAGCCTCTCTCAACACTTCAAAAGAAAGCTCCATGATGATAATCTCAATAACAGCAGGGAAAGGGACTCCCTCCCGTTGTGCTTGTACACTGATCAATAGCTGTGTGGGCATAAGCTCATGATGATAAGTTGATATGGCCACATACAGTGATGGAAATAATAGCGCAACCATGAAAGACGAATATCTAACAAGTCTAACAAAGCTTGACATGATAAATGGCTGATAATAGTCCTCGGACGCCTGAAAAAAATCAATGAAAAGTGTTGGTACCGTTAATACAAAGGGGCTACCATCTACAAATATAGCCATTTTCCCTTCCAATAAGTGTCCGCAAATACTATCAGGCCGTTCTGTATTGTACACGAGTGGAAAGGGAGTGAGGGTTTTATCGACAATGAATTCTTCCACATTTCCTGAATCAAGTAAGGCGCCTACATCTATCTTATTCAATCGTTCTTTAACTTCATTTAATAAATCTTCATTTGCAATGTCATTAATATACCCAAGTGCCACATTTGTTTTGGAGTCCCTACCCATTTGGAATATTTCAAACTTAAGGCGAGGATTTTTCAGACGTTTTCTGACTAATAAAAGATTTACCTGAAGACCTTCTACGAAACCGTCTTTCGGTCCACGAATAATCGTCTGTGTGCTAGGTTCTGAAATGGCTCGTTGCTCTGGCATTCCAATCCCTAATGAAAGTGCCTCAGAGTACCCATCCACCATAATTATTGCTTCTCCGTTTAATACCCCCCATACCACTCGATGAAAGTTTTCTGCAATTTTAAAATCAATCGAAGGAAAATACAGCTCTCTCATTTCATTCATATTACTGAATGCTTTATCCGTTTGACGATTGGTCGCAGCCTGAATCACTCGATTAGATAGCTCATTTTTATCAGTCATGGTGCTTAAATACGTTAAATAGGCTTTATGTCCACCAATTTTTATGGGTTCACACTTAAAATCAAAGGTTCCCTCAAATAACTCTTCTAGAAGCTTCCTGTTTTTTTCCACTTGGGTATAATATTGTTTTGGAACATCCTGCTGTTCAAAAAGCTCTTCCGTTGTTGGTTTACCTTTGTTCTTATTTTTTTTTCTTGTAAACATTGAACTAAAGAAACTCATTTTCTTCCCTCCTTATTCTTTCTCGTCTTCCATAGGAGTACTGGTAGGACCATTAGAGGAAGCAGCAATTGAAACGGAACATGCATAAACAATGGAACAACGATTAAGCCTTCTTCAATATGCTCAGCAAAATTATCACTAATTTTCACTGATATAAAGGAAATAATCGTTCCAATCGGTACCACGTACATCCGATATGGTCGATTGCTTATGAGCTCTAATCCTTTTAATGCCCCATAGAAAAACACACTCACCTTAATAATAATTCCAAACATTACGATGAAAACTACCACTAGATCGACACGTTCTATAAATTCCAATAATGATATTTCCCGAGCCGCCGATAGAAGAGGGAAATTCGATCTTGCTCTCATATCTACACCAAGAGTGGTAATTTGCAAAATGGCATTGTAAATGAGCATTACTCCACTTAAAATGACAGCAAGTAAGGTTATTTTTTTGGTTTTTTTAAATTTCGTTGTGTAAGGGATAATCATGGTAAAAGCGATTAATTCTCCAAAAGGAAAAGTTAAAAGCTGTGGAAATACAGCTTTCATCACCGGTTTAAATCCATCACCAAGAATCGGGAACAAATTCTCAAATTCCATTTCACCCGAGATAAAAACAGCAATACCGATGATTATGATAAAGGAGAAGAAGTAGGGTATGAACACCTCGCTTGTTCTCCCCATTACCTCGAGTCCTAAATACAACATATACACGATTACAATCACCATAGTGATCGCGATAAATTCAATCGGTGTCTCGTCAAAAATAAACGAAACAATCAGTTCGCAAAAATCCCGAAGAACACGGGAAGCAATATAAAGAAAGTACAAAATATACAGTAAAGTTAATAATCCGCCTATCCATTTTCCAAAGCAAAACTGAAAGATTTCAAAGAGATTTTTACCAGGTAATCTTGAGAGCATAAAATAATACATCAAGGCTACCCCCATACCGAAGAACATTGCTAATCCAATCGCAATCCAAGCATCCTGATTCGCATCATTCCCTGTGCTTACTACTGCCGCACTTCCAATTTCAAAAATAAAAATCAATATAAATAATTGCCAAAGGGACAACTTCTCAACAAGAATATTTTTCATGACGATTCACTTGATTTTTTACTTTTCCTAAATCGGTAATCTACCACAATACCGAAGATGAATCCGCATAGTAAATTCGCATACAACATCCATTGACTTGTCCCTTTTTCAAAGAATATATTTGCATCTAAAATCGACAGAAGCGAACGATCATATAAATATAGATCAAACATGGTAATCACTCCGATAGACGCTAGCAATATGAAAGAAAACAAAAAGGTTACCAACAGCAATCATCCTTATCTGATAAAAACTAACTTTCATTCCAGTTTTGTATATCATTTGTTACTAGTGGGTGAATTATGCTCCTTTGGTAAGAAATCCCGAAAACTCTGTTTTTTACGCATATAAAAAGACAGCGCTCGCTCGCGCTGTCTTTTTCATTCTTATAGTCCTTCAGGTTCGAATGTTTTACAATCCGTCTCACGGCTTGTATCCGCTTCTTTGCCGCGGTGGCTTACAACGAAAATTTGTTCTGCTCCACACTTCATTCCTTCTTCATTGTATACACAATTACTTACCTCACATAAAACGTCCTGTGCCATCGTATAACACCTCCCCTATTGATAGGGTAATCAAAAAGAGAGGAGGACATTCGGATTCCAATATGGCAAATCCTTGAATCAATATTAGCTCTTTTTTATGATGGCCGTCTTTCTAATAAGCTGGTTAATTACTTCGGAAAAAACGATTCCCATAGCAATCGCCCCTGAAATCAAGAAAGCTTTTGCAGCAAGTGCTAACGCAATATTATAGTCATTTTCAACAAAGTTTCTCATGGCGTCATATGCCATTCCACCCGGAACAAGTGGGATGATTCCTGCAACAATAAATATGATAATCGGTGTTCGATAAAGCTTAGCAAAGACCTGACTGGCCACGGCAATAACGAAGGATGCAACTAACGTAGCATTCACTGCATCAGCGCCATTCATCGTGAAAAGAATATAAATAATCCAACCAAGCATGCCAACAAAACCTGATTGTATTAATGAGGATTTAGGAGCATTAAAAATAATACCAAAAGCGGCGGCAGCCAAAAAACTTAATAGCAAATGTTGAAGAATGTACATGGCGGGGCGCCTCCTTTAAAGAAATGATAATACAACAGCAATGCCTGACCCGATCGCAAAAGCGGTTAGTAGTGCTTCCGCTCCTTTAGATATACCTGAAACCAAGTGTCCCGCCATTAAATCTCTAACCGCATTGGTTAAAAGCAAACCCGGAACGAGCGGCATAACCGATCCGATAATAATTTTATCTAACTCAACACCAAGACCCATATGGACAAATAGAAAGGAAAGAATTCCGATAATAATCGAACCAATAAACTCAGAAAAAAACTTTATCGGAACGACTCTGTGAAAGTACATCACACTCGTAAACCCTATCCCACCCGTAATACAAGCAGGCAGAAAGTCGATCCAACTTCCATTAAACATAATTAAAAAGCAACCACTCGCAATTGCTGCTGCAAGGATTTGAATGGTTGTCGAATACGTTAACTGGGACTCCTCTACTTCTGTTAACGCACGAAAGGCCTTTTCGATATCAAGTTCTCCATTCGTTATCCGGCGGGATACCCCGTTTACCAAAGCAACTTTATGAAGATCCGTTGTTCTTTCTGTTATTCGCACAAGCTTTGTTTTGGTAGGCTCTGTACTTTCGATTGAAAAAATAATGCCTGTTGGTGTGACAAAACAATGGGCCTCTCTAACCCCAAATGCACGGGCGATTCTCTCCATCGTATCCTCCACCCGGTATGTTTCAGCCCCACTTTGGAGCATGATTCTCCCTGCTAATAGACATACTTCCATAATGTCGTACACGACTTGCTTTTTCTCCACTTTTATCACCTTACTGCTGACTTTTTGAATGTAAAGACTACTTTATCATATTTCTCAGATTAGCGGGTCAATACTTTTTTATGTTATATTTAGAATATCGAAATTTTCAAAAAAGTAGGTGCCACACTTTGAGAAAACTTGTCGTTACTCATAATCTGGAACAAGTATATGTTAACGAAATGCAAGCTGTTTTACCAGACTGGGAAATCGTTGTTGGAAAAGAAATCTACAAGGAACATATTCATAACGCAGAAATTATTTTAGGATGGAAAAAGGATATAACAGACCTATTAGGCAGCTCCTCCACTCTAAAATGGGTTCAAACTTGGAGTGCCGGTGTGAATAACTTACCTCTACACATTCTTCATGAGCGTGGAGTAACGGTTACAAGTGCGAATGGTGTCCATGCCTATCCAATTTCAGAAACCATCTTCGGATTGATGCTTGCACTTACTCGGAATATTCATACGTATGTCCGAAATCAGTCCTCTAAACACTGGCATCATGCTGGACTAAAGCTTGAGATCCATGGGAAAACGATTGGCATTATCGGTGTTGGAGCAATTGGAAAAGAAACAGCAAAGATTGCTAAGGCGTTTGGAATGAAAGTACTCGGTGTAAGAAACTCCCGTTTGTCTGAGGAACATGTGGATGAAATGTACGTTACAACGGAGCTTGATACGGTCCTTCCTCAATGCGATTATGTGGTTTCTACCCTTCCTTTAACGAAGGATACTAAAGGATTATTCTCTATGAAACAATTTCAGCTAATGAAGCCCGGTTCTTTTTTCGTAAATATCGGTCGTGGAGAAATTGTTGTGGAGGAGGATCTTATTCAGGCACTTCAAACCGGAGAAATTGCAGGCGCCGGATTAGATGTATTTGAGGTCGAGCCACTTCCTGAAAACAGTCCTTTATGGGAAATGGAAAATGTGATTGTCACTCCTCATACTTCGGGTTCAACTGAATATTATGACCGGCGAGTGGTAGAAGATATCTTTTTGCCAAACTTACGACAGTATGTAAATGGTGAGGAGCCGTCCATGAACGTAGTAGATTTTAAAAAAGGATATTAGTTGCAAGAAAAGCGCAAGCGCCCGGTTAGTGACGTATGGACTGGAGCGCTCTGACTGAGATAAAGGAAACACGGAGAGCGCTAGCGATCCGATGTTGACTTATCGTAAGGAAGAGAGCGAAGTACACTAGTCGCTGGGCGCTGGAGCTAGACAAAAAAAACACAGGTCCATTAGAACCTGTGTTTCCGACTCGATGGGACTTTAACCCATAAACGACTCTTCCCGTATCAGGGATACGAGAGGTTGCTCTGTTCTTTGAGCTACGAGTCATTCTTATTGTGTCTCAGGAAAAAGCATTTTATGCAAAAAAGGATGTCCGTAATCGGACATCCTTTTACAGTACCTTACTTAAAAATGATTTTGTTCGTTCCTGCTGTGGATTGGTAAACAGCTCATCAGGTACATTTTCTTCCACAATATAACCGCCGTCCATGAAGATCACTCGATCGCCAACTTCTCTTGCAAAACCCATTTCATGTGTCACAACAACCATTGTCATACCTTCTTTTGCTAGCTGTTTCATAACCTCTAGAACCTCACCGACCATCTCTGGGTCTAGTGCAGAGGTTGGTTCATCAAATAGCATAATTTTTGGTTCCATGGCAAGTGCTCTTGCAATCGCCACACGCTGTTTTTGACCTCCTGATAATGAATCAGGATAGGCATCAGCCTTATCCTCTAGACCGACTTTTCGTAAAAGGTCTAATCCCTTTTGACGAGCCACTTCTTCGTCTACCTTCTTCACTTTCACAGGAGCCATCACAATATTTTCAATCACTGTTTTATGTGGAAATAGGTTAAATTGTTGAAAAACCATTCCTACATTCTGTCTTACTTTATTGATATTCACGCTTTTATCTGTAAGATCCACACCTTCAATATATACATGACCATCTGTTACCGATTCCAACAAGTTCAAACAGCGAAGAAACGTCGACTTTCCTGAGCCAGAAGGACCGATTACAACGACCACTTCTTGCGGTTTAATTTCAGCATTAATGTTTTTTAGTACTTCATTATGGCCAAATGACTTTTTTAAGTTACTCACTTTAATCATTCTGTTGATAACCTCCTCTCAAGACGATTTAGCAGGAAGCTCAAGGATAACGTGATAACGAGATAAATCACTGCTACCGTTAAATAAGGTTCCCAAACTTTGAAGTATTGTCCTTGCATAGCTCGTCCCCAATACATAATCTCTGGAGCCGCAATGACCGCTGCTAAAGAGGATTCCTTAATTAGCACGATAAATTCATTTCCTAATGGAGGAATCATTCTCTTAAACGCTTGTGGCAGAATGACGTGTCTCATAGCTTGTACATGAGTCATGCCAAGTGTTCTAGCCGCTTCCATCTGCCCTTTGTCAATCGATTGAATTCCAGCTCGGAAGATTTCTGCAATGTATGCTGCTGCATTAAGTGATAATGCAAGAATAGCAGCTGTCACTGGCTCCGTCTTCCCTGTGAACAATGGAACGAGACCAAAGTGAATGAGCAAAATCTGGACAAATAAAGGAGTTCCTCTGAAAAATGTAATGTATAAGTCAAAAGGTAGTGACAACCACTTGTTTTTCACCATTTTTCCTAACCCAATGGCCAAACCGAGCGCTGTTCCAATAACAATTCCTGCTAGTGATAACCCAAGGGTAAGCAATGTTCCCTTTAAAAACAATGGCGCATAGTCCATGATGAGATCAAAACGAAAGTCCATCATACTCCTCCTTTACTAGAATGAAAAAAAATGGCGTAACACTATGCGAAAGAGTTACGCCTTAAATAACCAAGTAACTAATTATTGTTGTGCTTTTAAATCTTCAAGGTCTGGCTCAGAACCAAACCATTCTTTATAAATCTCTGCATATGTTCCGTTTTCATATATAGTGTTAATGGCTTCATCAATTTCTGCTTTTAACTCGCTATCTTTCGGGAACATTAATCCATAATACTCTGCTGCGAATGCGTCCGTATCTTCAACGACAACAAACTTATCATTCGGGTTATTTTTCGCGTACTCTTCAACCACAGTGTTATCGGCAACAACCGCGTCTGCTCCGCCACCTTTAAGCTCCATAATTGCTAGAACCGTATTTTCAAACTTTTTGATATTAGGATTGTTTTCTCCTAGTACACTCTCAATTGCTTCTTGACCTGTTGTTCCGTTTTGAACCGCGACTTTCTTGTCCTTTAAGTCTGCAGCCGATTTGATATCACTGCCTTCTGGAACAAGAATTTTATTTGTTGATAGAAAGTAAGCGTGTGAGAAATCATATGATTCCTTACGCTCATCATTAATTGTAATGGCTGATACAGCAAAGTCAGCAATTCTATCTTCTAACTCTACGAAAACAGGTTCCCAACCTACATGAACGATATCAACCTCATAGCCAGCTTCTTTCGCAACTGCATTAACGAAGTCAACATCAAATCCAACAATTTTATCGCCATCCATGTATTCAAATGGTGCGTAAGCTGCGTCCGTTACGACTCTTAATGTTTTCTTCTCTTCACTAGCTCCTTCATCGGATCCATTGTTCTGATCGCTTGTTCCACAAGCAGTCAAGAGCATACTAAACACTAACAAAAATGATAATAAAGATAGTTTTTTCACTACATTGCCCCCTTAAAAATGGTCTTATTTTTTATTAAGACTTTCTCTAGCAAATACCTCACAACTCTAAATTTTCAGTATATTTTGACATGAAACTATTATAACTTTTATCGTTTTTTTATGCAACAACAAAAACTTTGTTAGGATAATTTATTAGCGCTCTACTGGGGTAAAGTGTAAGTACTGGTATTCCTACCTTATTTAGTATTTGAAAATATCTTTGGTTAACATTTTTACTATAATTTTTACTGTCAATCTATCTTACATACTCATTGACAACTGCATAAAAATGATAAATATCATACAAATAAAGGGAGAATATAAACCTATCAACATTTTTATTCTCCCCTGTTACTATTTAATCCTCGTCTTTGATGTCTTTGTCTTCTGGAATTGGCTCGTTTTCTAGCTCTTTTATGAGGTTTTTGTATTTTTCAAGCTGTTCAAAATGGGATTTGAATTGATCCTTGTAAATCATGGGCACACCATCACTATCATGCAACACCCTGATTTTTCCCTGTAAAATTAGATTTTCTACATACTGAACGGAAACTGATAAATACTCTGCCGTTTCTTTTACTGTTAGGTACATCCATACTTCACTCCTACTATCTATATGAAGCTATTATAACGAATTACCCCTTTTTAACCTATAACTCTAAAGATAATTGTGATTCTAGATGGGCAAAAGCTTGTTCAAGATCAGCTATCAAATCTTCGGTATCCTCGATTCCGACCGATATACGAACGAGCCCTTCAGGTATCCCTAATTCCTTCCGTTCTTCAAGGGTACACTCCACATGACTCGTGGTTCTTGCTGGACCATAGATCGTCTCTACAGCCCCAAGATTACCAGCTCTATTTGCATACTGTAACTTTGGCAATAGAATTTTGATAGCCTCCATCTCCTCTTTTAAGACAAAACTAACGATTCCCCCGAAGCCCTTCATTTGTTTTTTCGCAATATCATGATTAAGATGTGTTTCTAATCCCGGATAAAACACTTCCTCTACATGCTTCTGTTTTTTCAAATACCTCGCTATTTCCATCGCACTCTTTTCTTGCTGTCTTACACGAAGTTTTAATGTTTTCATTCCTCTTAAAATAAGATAGGCTGACCAAGGATCCATCGTGGCACCATTAATCTCTCGGTAATGATACACTTTTTCCATCAGTTCCTTTGGACCGCATACCACTCCACCCATCGCATCTGCGTGACCACTTAAAAACTTAGTGGCACTATGAATAACGATGTCTACCCCAAATTGAATGGGGTTTTGATTAATTGGAGTAGCAAACGTATTATCAATGATAACCAAGGTTCCTACTGCTTTTCCTGCCTTCACCATTCTTTCAATATCTGTAATCTTCAGTGTCGGGTTCGTTGGTGACTCTAAATACAATATCTTGCACCCTTTAGCCACTTCCGCCTCGATCTCTTCATGATTCCCGGTATTACATAACGTCACATTTACATCTATATTGGGTAGAAACTCGGTGAAAATTTTATTGGTTCCTCCATATGTGTCCTTAACAGACACAACTCGATCTCCTGGCCGTAAAAACGTATATAGCGTACTGCTTATGGCGGCCATCCCCGACGAAAAGCCGACTGCTGCTTCTGCACCTTCCAGAATTCGTACTTTTTCCTCGAAAGCTTCGACCGTTGGATTCGTCATACGATTGTAAGTATGTCCTGGTTTTAACCCCAGTGCCACATCCTGCCATTCATCAATATCATCATAATTGTAAGCTACACTTAAGACGACAGGCACTTGGGTTGCATTAAAAGCAAGGGATGCCTCTTCTCCTGCCCATACCGCTTTTGTTCCGTCATTTATATTCATAAAGTTGTGTTTAACCATGTCTACTCACCTCAATAATTTGTATATCATTAACTATGTTTCTAATGTATATTGTATATTGTATAATATACAGAATTTTATAACAAATATTAAAGGAAATTTTTTATTAGATAGGTTGAGGGCTCTCCCCTTCTTATACTTAAGGTATAATAAGTTACAGAAAAAAAGGCTTCAGTAAGGAGGAATGGACGATTAATAAGAGATACCGATCCTTAAAAGATCATGTGTATGATTACATAGCTACAGAAATTCAGAATGGAAACTTGCTTCCTAATCAAAAAATAAATGAAGTAGCCCTAGCAGATCAATTGGAAGTGAGTAGAACTCCTGTAAGAGAAGCTTTAATACAGCTTGCATCCGAAAACTTACTTGAATTTTTCCCTCGAAAAGGATTTATCGTAAAAGAACTTACGATAAAAACCAAGCTTGATGTTTTCCAAGTAGTTGCTGTACTTGACGCTTTAGCAGCATCTTTATCCCTACAGCTTCTTACGGATGAAGACTTACAGAAGATGGAAGAGATGGTCAAAAAAATTGACCAAGCGATCTCTCAACGAAATTATTCTGATTATCAAAAATATCAAAACGAATTTCATCAGGTTTATATTGAGAAATGCAATAATGAAACATTAATCGAACTGCTGCAATCGTTACAAAATAGTTTTGTTAGACAGATTTACTTAAGTAAGGACGAAGATAAGCTATTCTCTGTACTAACACAAATGAACGAGCAACATGCAAAAATAGTTAAACATTTTAGAGACAAAGATACAGATAAACTAGAACAGCTGATAAAAAATGAGCACTGGAAAATCACTCATGAAGACATGATTTAATGGAACTGGCTAAACGGGTCTGTTCTATTTCTTTTCCTACATATAAGTTACATTTCTGTGAAAGATAAGAATAAATGTTTGACATATATCAAATAAAATATTAACCTAAGATAGTTTTTAAATTAATCCGATAAACTTAGTGGGGGTTTAAACATGAAGAAATTATTATTCGTGCTGTTCACTCTCCTTCTTTCTCTAGCTTTAACAGCTTGTGGAGCAAAGGAAGAAGAAACAGCAGCAAACTTATACGAAGAGATTAAAGAAAAAGGTGAAATTACAATCGGTACAGAAGGTACTTATGCACCGTTTACTTTCCATGACGAGTCAGGAAAACTAACTGGGTTTGACATTGAGATTGCTGAAGAAGTATTCAAGCGCCTTGATATTAAGCCTGTTTTCGTAGAAACAAAATGGGACGGAATGATTGCTGGACTAGATGCCAAGCGTTATGACATGGTTGCTAACCAAGTAGCTATTCGCGAAGATCGCCTCGAGAAATATGATATGTCTGAACCTTATATTTCTTCAAAAGCGGTTCTTGTTGTTGGTGAAGCAAACGAAGACATTAAAACATTTGAAGATCTGAATGGAAAAAAAGTAGGACAATCATTAGACAGTAACTACCGCAAAATTGCAGAAGCACATGGAGCAACAAACACCGTGGTGGATGGATTTAACCAAGCAATTGATTTAATCACTTCAGGTCGTATTGATGCAACGATCAACGATAATCTTTCTTACCTGGATTTAAAAAAGCAACGTCCTGACCTAGCGATTAAAAAGGTGGATGAAGAAGCGGATGTAACAAGCAATGCCTTCTTATTCCGTAAAGATAACAAAGAGCTAGTTGATGCGGTTAACGGTGCATTAGCTGACATGATCGAAGACGGAACCTACCTTGAAATCTCAACTAAATGGTTTGGCGAAGACGTATTGAAGTAAAGGACTGAATTGAAATGGTCTTAGATGAAAGAGCGGAACGAATTATAGGAATCCTTAGCGATTCCTTTTTTCCTATTTTAAAAGCTGGTTTATATTTTACGGTTCCATTAACACTGATCACATTTACACTTGGTCTTATATTAGCTTTTTTCACAGCAATTGCTCGCATATCAGGTATTAAGCCTCTCGTTGCGATTGCTAAATTTTATGTTTGGATTTTTCGGGGTACACCGTTACTTGTTCAACTATTCATCCTATTTTATGGTCTTCCAAGTGTGGGAATTACGCTAGATCCATTTCCAGCAGCAGTACTTGGTTTCACCCTAAATAAAGGGGCTTATAGCTCGGAAATTATTCGTGCAGCGATTCTTTCCACTCCTAAAGGACAATGGGAAGCAGCCTATTCCATTGGCATGACTCGGGCACAAGCCATGAGGCGAATCATCCTCCCACAAGCGATAAGAGTATCTGTTCCACCACTTGGAAACTCTTTTATCAGCCTTGTAAAAGACACTTCCCTTGCGGCCACGATCACCGTTACAGAGATGTTTCAAAAAGGGCAACAGGTGGCTGCAGCTACGTACGAACCTCTTTGGCTTTATATTGAAGTAGCATTTATTTATTTAATGTTCAGTACGGTGCTGTCCTATGCTCAATCCATGCTCGAACGTCGCTTTGACCGCAGCGTAGCAAAGTAGGAAGGGAGAGTATTGGCTATGATTAAACTAGAAAATTTATATAAAAGCTTTGGAGACATTGATGTTTTAAAAGGAATTGACTTAGAGGTGGAAAAGGGTAAAACGGCTGTTGTTATTGGCCCATCTGGTTCAGGGAAAACGACCCTTTTACGATGTCTTAATTTATTGGAAATTCCAAATCAAGGGGCGATTACGATTGGGAAAAAAGAACTTCAGTTTCAACCAGGAACGAAGCTAAAACCGACTCAAATGACCGCCTTTCGTCAACAAACGGGAATGGTATTTCAATCGTACAACCTGTTTCCACACTTAACAGTTGTTGAGAATATAATGGAAGGCCAAGTGGTTGTTTTAAAACGCTCAAAAGCGGAGGCCAAAAAGCGTTCTCTCGATTTACTAGCCAAAGTTGGACTGAGCGATCGTGCGGATATGTACCCTCACCAACTATCAGGTGGCCAGCAGCAACGCGTCGGGATTGCAAGAGCGATGGCAATGGATCCGAAAGTATTATTATTTGACGAACCAACCTCTGCGCTCGATCCAGAGCTTGTTGGTGAAGTATTAAAAGTCATGAAGGATCTTGCTGAAGAAGGCATGACGATGGTTGTTGTTACCCATGAAATGGAGTTTGCTAGAGATGTAGCAGACCAAGTCATATTCATGGATCAAGGAATCATAGCTGAAAAAGGAACACCAGAAGAAATCTTCACCCTCTCAACCAACCCTAGAACGCAGCAGTTCCTTAACAAAGTAGCACGCTAAACAAGAAAAGCGGAAGCGCCCGTTTAGCAACGTATGGACTGGAGAGCTTCGACTGAGATAAAGGAATCCGAAAAGCGGAAGCACCTTGATCAGCTCCGACAGGCATAAGACGAAGAACGAAAGAGGTCCTGACCTCTGTAGGGCTTTGGCTTATGACCCGAGGAGCTAGGTGCTGGAGCTAGACAACACGGAGAGCGGAAGCGATTCGATGTTGACTTATCGTAGGGAGAAGATCGAAGTACACTAGTTGCTGGTCGCTGAAGCTGGACATATAAAAAGGGGTAAAGTGTCCTTCCCAGAAGGACACTTTACCCCTTTTTGTCCACGAGCGGTGACAGACACCCTCCGTGGACACTTTGGCCTCATTTGTCTTTTTGTGGTGTCTGTCACCGCAATAGGTGTTAGGCTGCTTTTTTGGCTTTTGTTTTTTTGCTGTGCGCTCTGGCAACTGGGCCGTAGAAGAAGATTCCACTTGCAAGAAGAGCCATACCGAACATAAATGTTTTGATGTCTGCTGTACCCGCATAGATTACCCATACCGAATACAAAGTAGCTAGTAAAGCAATGACACCGTCAATCACTTTTGATCTTGCTTGTCCTTCATACGTTTCACCTGTAATCACTAGCTTTAACTGGAATACAGCTGCAATGAAGTAAGGAACCAGGTAAGATAAGGTTGCAATATAAATAACAAAGTCAAAGGCCGCAGAGATTGAATTTGAAATGGTTGAGAAGATAAATAACTGTCCTAATGAGTTTGTTATTATCATTGATAACACCGGAATACTCTTCTCGTTTTCCTTTAAGAATGCAGGTAAAAACAGACCTTGCTTGGCTGCTTGGTACGGAACCTCTGCACTTAGCATCACCCAACCAATGGTGGATCCAAATAAGCTGATTAATCCAATACCTGCTAACACTTTTCCAGAAACAGGTCCAAGCACGGAGACAATCGCATCAATTAATGGCTTGTCTGACGCAATTAACGCCTCTTGGCTTAATAAGCCCATAACTAATGTACTTACTCCAATATAAATGGCTAACGCAATGAACAACCCTAGAATCGTTGCACGCTTGACGTCAATTTGCTTTTTCGCACGTCCCGCAAAAACAACCGCGGATTCTACACCGATAAACGCCCATAAAGTAGCAACCGCCGCATTGCTAATCTGACCCATTAGCCCAACCGAAGCACCATTCTCATCGAAACGTGGCTCAACCATAGGAAGCATATTGGAAGCCTCAAATGCAAACAAGGCAACAATAATGAAGATGAAGAAACCTGCCACTTTTGAAGCTGTTGCAATGAAGTTTAATTTCCCTGCATTTTCTAACCCACGTAAAATAATGAAGTGTGTTCCCCATAATAAAATCGAACAAACCGCAAAAGTTAATGCATTTCCGACCTTTAAAGTAAAGGAACCAACTGTAAATAACTCAGCCTGACTCGTTAGTATTGGAAAGAACGTTGATAAATAACTAGCGAATGTTGTAATGATGGCAATATTTCCTGCTAAGTTACCAATCCAATAACCCCAAGTAGCCATGAAGCCGGAAAGAACCGAGCCTCTAGAATTTGGCTTAAAAAGCTCTTTCGCATAAATTTGTGGTCCACCATTTAAATTCGGCTTTCTCATTCCTAAATTCCCGAACACAAGCGCTGTTACAAGCACTCCTGCTCCTGTAAATAACCAAGCGAGAATAACTCCCGCTGGACTTGCAGCTTCTGACAGTGAACGTGGTAACATAAAGATACCCGAACCTACCATATTTCCAACTACTAATGCAGTTAGTATCCATAAACCTAACTTAGTTTGTTTCCCCATAATAATATTCCTTTCTATTATTATTCTTTAACTCTCAAAAATAGAGGTCCCTAAAAGACATAAAAAAACACACCAAAACGTGAGTACAGTGTGTTTTACAGTAACCGCATCAGGCAAATGGATAGTTCAACATAGCTTTTTGCTATGACAGTCCTACACCTATTCGATGTAGTCCCAGCTACTATAGTCAGAGAATTATAGTGCTTCGGCGAAAATTCCTTTCAACTGAAATCATTGAGCTTCTCTGGCTCTCATCCAACCTACTAATATTTTTCGCAACCTCTACCTCATCTTGAGCTGATGAGGATCATATTTAATTTAAATGCTTTACTAGAATAATTCATGAACGTTTTTATGTCAATGGCATTAATTGCTATTGTACCTCTCGAACATCAGAAAATGGATAAAATACAAACTCACTAACTCCAACAATCTTTTCCTTCTTAATAAAACCAAGACCGTTTCTTGAGTCCATACTGCGAAGTCGATTGTCACCCAATACAAAATAATGCCCTTCCGGAACGAGAGTAGGTCCATAATCCCCCGTTAACACACTACCTTGTTCATGAGCTTGCTCACGATTACTTTCTAAATACTCTTCACTGTGAACCACACCATTGATTAGTAACTGATCCTCCCTTATTTCGATCATATCTCCAGGTAAGCCAATAATTCTTTTTACGTAATTTTCGCCTTCTCCTTTAATAATCACAATGTCCTCACGTTCAATTTTGTCTGTATTTACTTTGTTAACAAATATTTTCTCTTGATCGTGAAGCGTGGGTTCCATCGAGGCACCATCCACAATATAAGGAGCAAAGACAAATGTACGAACGACGACTACGATAGCAAAAGCAATAAACACCGATTTACCCCAGCTAATTATTTCTTGGCTCTTCTTAGTTTCTCCCATCCTATTCTGCTCCTCTTTTCTTTAATAACTTGTTTACATTTTATCATAATCACTGAGTACCCTCGGTTAGCAAAGCTCACTTTCAGCCCATAAATCGTATGACAAAATTCTCCAAAAATATAGAAATAGCCAAAAAAAAGGCAGCACTAGTGCTGACCCCTACCTATCCCTATTGTTGACTCTTCAATTTTCTGTACTGATACATTTTCCACTGATAATGAATAAAGCAACCGATACAAAAACCTAATAGGGCAACGGTCGCAGCAATCGCGACTAGTATCGTAAATATATACCCTACCACTGGCAGATTGAAGGCAAACCCAATAAAACCTACCCCTAAGCATAGTATGGCAATTTTTTGATTAAACTGCTGCTGCTCCCAATCTTCTTGCAGATACTTTGATGGTTCCTTTTTTAAAAACCGCTTCGCTACCTCCATGATTGGATTACTACGAAAAATAACTCCACATACACCTGAAAGTAGAGGAATTAATAAAATCCATTCCATATTTGTAACCCATGTTAGGATAACCGAGAGTACAATGATCGACTGATTGACTTGCACTAGTGGCTTTGGAATCGTACGAACTTCAGATGGCATCTATATCACACCTTATCTATAGGATTAGTTAGTAATTTATTTTACCTAATATCCAAGCATATGTATACAAATTAGCATGACACTAATAGAACGAAAAAATGACAAAAAAAACGATTGCCTCATAGCAATCGCTTCTTTTTATACACCCTTTTGTTGCTGTTGTTCCTTTAAGATATCACGAATTTCTGAAAGTAATTTTTCCTCTGTTGTTGGTGCCTTTACTTCCGATTTTACTTCTTGCTTCTTTCTAAACTTCTGTAATAATCTTATAAATAGGAAAATGGAAAATGCAATAATAAAGAAATCAACCACATTTTGTATGAATTGACCATATTTAATCGTTGCATCATCATATGTATATTCTAGCTTTGTAAAATCAAATCCCCCTAATAAGAGTCCTACAATCGGCATAAGGATATTGTCTACAAGTGAACTAACAATTTTACTAAACGCCCCACCAATTACCACCCCAACAGCCAGGTCAATCACATTTCCTTTTAAAGCAAACTTCTTAAATTCCTGCCACATTTTATGTCCTCCTATCCAAATGTATACATACAGACTAGTATATCTTGAAATAGGGAACGTATGTAAAAATATGCTCATGAAAAGCAATGTGTCTACATTTTTTCGAATTTTTTAAGGATTTCCCAGTAATTTCTTTTAAAATTTTTCTTGAAACATGACATTTGTCATGTCCTACTCTATACATTTATGCCTTTTCATGACCTACTCATAAACACTACAATTACAGTAGATAAATTTAAAACCTTGTAGGAGGCTTTTATGAGCAAGCAAAAAACGGCTGAATTAAGAAAAAGCGTAGTCCCTTTTGAAAAGTCAGATATGAGTAAAAGTATAAAACAAATGATTAACACATTTGTCCCATTCTTCGGTTTATGGTATTTAGCGTACGCGAGTCTTTCAATTTCTTACTGGCTAACGTTGCCACTAGCTATTGTTGCTTCTGGATTTGTGATTCGAATCTTTATCATTTTCCATGATTGCTGCCACCAATCGTTCTTTAAAAATCGTAAAGCAAATGCGATTATTGGTAACATCAGTGGGATTATAACGATGTTTCCTTACGAACAGTGGAAGCGAAGCCACAATATTCACCACGCAACAAGCGGAAACTTAGATAAGCGTGGCATTGGTGACATTTGGGTGATGACGGTTGAAGAATATTTAGCTGCTACACCAACTCAACGCCTTAAATACAGAATGTACCGTAACCCGTTTGTTATGTTCGTTCTAGGACCGATATTCTTGTTCCTTGTTACCAATCGTATCAATGTGAAAGATGCAAAACGTAAAGAGCGTCTCAACACTTATTTCAACAATATTGCGATCGTTGTGTTGTATGCGTTTATGATTTGGTTAGTTGGCTGGAAAGCATTCCTTCTTGTCCAGGCGCCAATTCTATTTGTTGCTGGTGCATTAGGAATTTGGTTATTTTACGTACAACATCAATATGAAGACAGCTATTTTGAACATGAAGAAGAGTGGAACTATGTGAAGGCAGCTGTTGAAGGAAGTTCTTATTACAAGCTTCCGAAGATCTTACAATGGGTGACTGGAAACATCGGCTTTCACCATGTGCATCATCTAGCACCTAAGGTTCCTAACTATAATCTTGAAAAAGCACATGAATCTACACCACCATTACAAAAAGCAACAACCGTTACTCTAGGTACGAGCCTTGAGTCCATCCACTTTAAATTATTTGATGATGTAAATAAGCGATTTGTAAAATTCAAAGACATTCAACATCTTCTCGAAGAAGGAAAAGCTAGCCTGCAATTAAGCGGGAAGCACCCTACAGCTGACGAGAAATAAAGAAGAAGGCTCACCTCGACAGGTGAGCCTTTTGGTTAGATTTCTTTTACATATCTTTCATCTGGAATCTTGTTTAGCATAACATACAAGCACGTATTGCCCTCACCATTCACGAAAGACATTTCCTCTTCCCCAGTAAAATGAATCACATCATGTTTGGATACAGCCAAGCTTTCTCCATCCACATGAAAGGTTCCTTCTCCCTCTACCACCTGAATAAACACATTTGTCCCAGGATGTTTATGAGCAGGGAGTGCTTGATTTTTTGAAAAGTTTAATACAAATACTGTACTCTCCCCTTCTTTAAAAATCACACGTTTCGTAAATTTCTCTTCATTATATTCGATAAAATTAGATAAGCTTTGTCGTTGCATCATTATCAGGTCCTTTCCTTCTGTATGAATCAATCATATCTTGTTACGTTCTATGTTGATGTGATTTGAATCAATCTTTTCGAGAAAACGGTAGAGGAAAATAGAGGGATTTTGTCGAATGCTTAGATCATGCTAATAGAAAGGAAGATGCCGATTGATTGTAAAAGAATTAACTGTTCCATTAAAGCTTCAAGCCGTACAGTGTTTAGAAAAAAGAATGTTTTCTACTCATCATAAGTATCCACAAATACTAGCTGACTTAACCAAACGAAAAGCCGGCTATTATGGTGAACGATCTCTCTGTTATTATTTTCATCAACTTCCCTTAACCTCTTTCCTCTTTCATAACCTTCGCCTCGAACAACATGAATCTATATTTGAGATGGATGTTCTCATCCTTTTTCCTACCTTTGCATTAATTATTGAAACCAAGAACATTATCGGAGAAATTCATTTTGACTCTCAATTCGGTCAACTCATTCGTACATGGAATGACAAAAAGGAAGCTTTCCCAGATCCAATAGCCAAGCACGTAGGCACCAGTCTTTTTTGGCAGATTGCCTTTTTCAACAACTAGGTTATAGCATGCCAGTAGAATACCTAATTGTAGTTAGTAATTCATCTACTATTATTAGTACAGATCCCGGAAAAGCTTATCTATTTAAGCAAGTCATTCACGCAAATAAGCTCCCTCTACGATTAAAGGAGCTTCAGTCAAAATATAAAACGGAGATGATGGAAACCTTACAACTTAAAAAATTAAGTAGAAAACTATTAAAGGACCATAAAGAAGCTGAATATGATGTATTAAAGAAATTCCAAATTCAAGAAAATGAACTGGTAAAGGGAGTTCAATGTCCGAGCTGTCAATTGTTTCATATGCAACGTAAAAAAGGTCGCTGGACATGCATGAACTGTGGCCATTCAGATCGCCTGGCACATCTTGAGGCGTTGCAAGATTATTCGTTACTAATTTCCCCTACGATAACAAATGCAAAATGTCGTGATTTCCTTCAAATTGACTCCCCTTTTGTCGCCAGCCACCTCTTAAAATCACTACATTTATCTGAAAGTGGAACCCTCAAAGGCAAAAAATATCATTTTTCGAAAAAAATGAAGCTCTTCTCTGAGAAAAAGTGAAAATATTTGTGATCCTGAGAATTTATTTGCGATTCTCAGGATTTGTTTGCGATCCTGAAATTTTATTTGCGATTCTCGGAATTTATTTGCGATCCTGAAATTTTATTTGCGATTCCCGGAATTTATTTGCGATCCTAAATTTTACTTGCGATTCCCGGAATTTATTTGCGATCCTGAAATTTCACTTGCGATTCCCGGAATTTACTTGCGATCCTGAAATTTTATTTGCGATTCCCAGAACTTATTTGCGATGTTCAAACTTATCAATCCCCAATCGCACCCTCCACCGAATAGCGGCTCACATCCAGCACGGTATCTTCTCCAAGAGCGAGCTTTGCGAGCTCTGCACCCAAAAACGGGCCGCTCGTCAGGCCAGAGGCTCCAAGTCCATTCGCGACTAAAACACCTTTTAATCCAGGAACCGTACCAATCACTGGTAGAAAGTCGGGGGTAAATGGACGAAAGCCCACTCTCGTTTCAACTACCGTCGCTTCCTCTAAGCCTGGAAACACCTCTAATGCTTTACCGATAATTTCATTTAACCCACCAGCAGTGACTCTCGTATCAAATTCTTTATTGTCTTCATGCGTTGACCCGACAACGACGTGACCATCTTCAAACGTTAATAAGTACTGATTATTCGGAGGCATGACAACGGGCCACTCGGAGGTGTCCACACCTGGTAACTCTAAATGGAGAATTTGCGCTTTTTGCCCCGAAACTTCAAAATTCACACCAACAGGCTCCAATACCTCTCGTGCCCAAGCTCCCGTCGTGACAAGCACTTGATCAGCCTCGAACCGCTCACCATCAACAACCACGCCACTCACACAGTTATCCTCACATACGAGTGAAGCATTCCCACTAACGTATTCCGTACCAAGCTGAACCGCAGCCTTTACTAATGCATCCCTTATGAGTCTTCCGTCTACCCTTGCTCCGCCAGAAACATAAACAGATCCATATCCTTCTGCAACGAGAGGAAACACCTCTTTTGTTTCTTCATAAGTTAGGATTTTCACCTCACCGATTTCAGGTGCATCCTCTCTCCGTTTTATGGCCCTATCTGCCATTTGTATCAGTTTTTCCTCATTTGTATGAAGGCTTAAGGCTCCAACTTTTCGATATCCCCTATTACCTACTTCATAAGAGGACAATTTTTCGACCAAATCAGGGTAATAACGCGCCCCGTGCTTCACTAACTCATACCATGCCTTATTTCGTCTTTGCGAAATCCATGGGCAAATTATTCCTGCGGCCGCATTCGTTGCTTGTCCCACCTCGGCACGGTCAACAAGGATCACTTTTACTCCTTTTGACGCTAAGTGAAAAGCAGCCGAAGCACCTAATATTCCTGATCCTAGTACAATCATTCTTCCCATTATGAACACCTATTTCCTATAGTAATATCATTAATATTACTAAACGTTCTTTATCGACTCAAATCCCGTGTAACTCAAAAGAATAGTAAATCGAAAAGTCATTGTCTATAATAGATTTATCACCATTTTTATGTAAAATCACACATATATTTAGATTAACGAAAAGACTATAGAAACGGGATATTCCCGAATGGGAGTGGATGGTTATGAGCACACCTCTTGCGGAAAAAGCTCCACCTACAGAAAAAGGTAAAGAGAAAATATGGACACGTGACTTTATTCTAATTTGCTTATCCAACTTTTTTGTTTTCCTTGGCTTTCAAATGACTTTGCCTACTATTCCATTATTTGTAGAAAACCTCGGTGGAAATGACCAGCTGATCGGAGTGGTTGTGGGAATCTTTACTTTCTCCGCCCTTTTAATTCGACCTTACGCTGGGCATGCACTAGAAAGTAAAGGGCGCCGATTTATCTATCTTGTTGGATTAGGAATTTTTGTCTTCTCCACTGGAGCTTTCGGTATTGCGGGAGGTCTTGTTTTCCTATTTATTTTAAGGATTATTCAAGGAGTAGGCTGGGGACTTTCAACGACTGCTTCAGGTACGATCGCAACCGACCTGATCCCACCAAAACGCCGCGGGGAAGGAATGGGGTATTACGGTCTATCTGGTAACTTAGCTCTTGCAATGGGGCCAACACTCGGACTTGCGCTTGTAGGTTATCTTAGCTTTACTGAACTATTCATGATTTGCGGAGTACTCGGTGTAGTTGCAATCGCCTTATCTTCTCGTATACGATTTAAACCCGTAGAACCAGGAACTACTTCCAATCATAAAAAGCTCGACCTTTACGAAAAGACGGCCTTGCCCCCTTCGATATTGCTTCTATTTATCACTGTTACGTTTGGTGGAATCGCCTCATTCCTCCCTTTATATACAGTGAAAAAGGGGATTGAAGGAATTGAATGGTACTTTCTTCTTTATGCCATTGCTCTTCTCATCTCAAGAACCTTTGCTGGAAAGCTCTATGATCAAAAAGGACATCGCTTCGTATTCCCGGCTGGTTCGATTATGATAATGGTTGCTATGATCCTGCTTGCCTGGGTTCCGAATAGCACGATCCTGTATTTAGCGGCCATTATTTATGGGTTAGGCTTTGGGACAGTACAACCAGCTCTTCAAGCGTGGAGTGTTCAAAATTCTCCTATTAGCAGGCGCGGAATGGCAAATGCTACCTTTTTCTCTTTCTTCGATTTAGGCGTGGGAATTGGTGCGATCGTGTTCGGACAAATCGCTTTCTATTTAGACTACCATAGCATCTACATAGCATCAGCCATTTCTGTATTTATTGCAATCCTGCTTTACTACACCGTATTTGGGAGAGAAAAGGCGAGAGCGCATTAAGCACTCTCGCCTTTTCTTATTCCACAAATTGATCGTAAATCTCATCAAAGATTCTTGCCATTTCCATATCTAGCGAAGTAAGGCCGCCTGCGTTCCACGAGCTAAGTTTAATCGTTACTACTTTATAATCAATCGAGATAAAGGGATGGTGATTACGCTGTTCCGAATAATTAGCTAGCTCACTCACAAAGGATACACCGGTTAAATAGTTTTGAAATCGATATCTTTTGCTAATCCACTTACCCTCGTCCCATTTCCATCCAGGCAAATTTTCCACATATGTAATGATTTCTTGTTCAAGCAATTTCTCCACATATATTCCCCCTTAAAAAGCTAAGCCATAAATAGAAAATCTCTCCAACGGATTTCCTTGTGAACAAATTACCTCAGATGTCAGCTGAAACATGCCCATACTTTCTAAGAAGTCGATATACTCTTCACTTGCATAGTACAAAATCAGCTTTATTTCTCGATAACTCTCCTCAACCGATTGAAGGATACGATGAATTATATTCCGAAAAATATGAATAGAGAACGGATTAAAAAAGTAAAAAATATTATCTTGCTTGTGGATCGGGTATTCCTCTGCAAAACCAAAGAAAAAGTGAATAGCATGGTCTGAGCTATACTTTTTTCGGTAATTTTCTCTATTTTCCAAAGCAAGCTGATAATACTCCTCATTCATCTCTACACCAGTTACTGTTGCTCCTGTATGGTGATAAAGAAAGAAATTCAGCCTTCCTTTTCCACAACCAAAGTCAACGATACGGTCAGCTGGTTTGAATTCATGCTCACTGATTAATTGTTGAAGATGCAAATATGGGGTAGCTTCATAACGGTGAAATTGCAATGACTTGTAAAAGTTGAGTTGATCACCCGTTGTGACGATATGTAAGGTCTTATCAATATCCTGTTCTCTCATGTTAGCTCCTCTGGTACGTAAAATTCACCTTTTATCCCACCTGCATGATAAAAACCGTCTATATAGATTTTATTAAGGAGAACCTGTTTCGCTCGATACTGAATAGCTATAACAGGGTGTCCCCCAAAATCATAGGTGGGGTCTCCAAGGACAGTGAATTGGTTCACCACTACATTACGGAATGCGGATATCACCAAAGCTCTTGGAGTTGACACTTCATACAATGAAGTAAAGATAGGAGCAATAGCAACCAGATTCATGGCTTTTATGTTATAGGCTGTTTTTGACTCTGGGTCATCGCCTTTATGATGACCGATATGCCGAAAGTTGAAGGCACGATTATCATGAACCGACAGATGTCCAATAATGGTGACATTTGAAGCAGCAGAAGCATTGTGATGAGCCTTGATTTCCACTCCACCAAAGCATCTAGTTGTTGTATTGTTCGCAAGCCACACGTATCTGGAGCCATCATCTATTTCAATGCCATTGGAATTGGAATAGCCAGGTTCATGTGCTCTTCCACTCGGATCACACATATGCGATTTCGATATAAATATATAATCACTATGATGAGTGGTAATCCCGTCATCTCCAAATCCATATCCATTTAATTCATCGAGCCAGATATACTGACTTCTCCCCGGACCAATGAATCCGTCTTTTATGTAATAGTAGAGAGTGGAAGAAACGTCAAAAGCATGTAACCCTGCATGAATCGCTTCTACCTTCCTTACCCACCCATACTTAACATGGGCAAATGTTAAGCAACTCGATCGATTGTTTCCACTCGCCGTTCTTTCATCGCTCGGTAGACGTTTGACATTCCAATCAAGGGTCATTCCTTCCACATAAATATGGTGATTCCCACTTATGTGATGTTTATTGGTGATAAGAATGGCGGATTTTTGGGCGGCATGATGGAGTTTTAGCGTTGTTTTCCCCTTTCCTGCCCCAACAAGGATGGTGTTGGAGGGAAGTTTTATTCCTTTTGTGACAAATACACCTTCAGGAATGATGATCTTACAGTTCCCTCGTCCGATTGCTTTTCGAAAAGCATTTGTATTGTCTGAAACCCCATCACCAACTGCCCCATAGTCAACCACATTTCTTTCGTTCTTTATCTCATTTTGAAGTTTGTGTAATTCGACGTCTAAATCTGGAAGCCACGAGGGGATAGCCTCCCCCTTTTCAGTTATGATGGTTCTCATTTCATTTATTGAAGGACTAGGATAGACGGCAACTTTTTGAAAAAGAGCATCCGTCTCTTCAATCAGTTGACCCAAAGGGGTTGAGTATCTTGACCAACTCCGAATCAACTCAGGATTTTGCTCTGGATTATGATGTGTTGTTAGGTGAAGCAGAACCTGTCACCTCCAGGTGAAGATAGTTTATACCTTCATAGTAGTACACCCCTTCATACAATAACAAGGATTGGGTGCAAAATTGGGGGAATGAATGGGAGATTTCTTAGAAAGGCATTTCTTATTTTTTAAAGAACTGCCTTTCTAATAATTTAACAATGTCCTTCGCTAAACTTTCTGCATTTCCTTCAAATAATTGAAACATTAATGATTGCAAAATATGTTGGAAGTGACTTTCCTTTGACCCATGTGCCGGCAAAAAGACAGACCAGTGTATTTCAGGTATCGCCACAATAAATCCTTCGGTATTTAGTTTGTTCATATATACATCTGTCACTTTATCAGAAGAGTGAATAGGCAATTGAAAAATCATCCTTTATTACCACCTTTCTCCACCTTTTCTATATATTTAGTGATAGGATGCAATTTTTTGAGGGTATAAAGAAAGAGCACTCTAATTGAGTGCCCTCCCTTTCTTACACCATAATTTTGCAAATATCGTTTGTAAATTCTACTGGATCTTCAATTGGTAATCCCTCAATGAGCAATGCCTGATTGTAGAGGAGCCCTGTAAACAAGGTGAGCTTGTCCTTGTCATTAGCAAACGCATCCTTTAAGGAAGCAAAGACTTCGTGGTTAACGTTGATTTCTAACACTTTGTCCGCTTTGACATTTTGGCTATTTGGCATCGCTTGGAGAACTTTCTCCATCTCAATAGAAACGTCTCCTTCAGTTGTTAAGCAAACGGGATGTGATTTCAGACGCTTGGATACTCGTACGGCCTTTACCTTTTCTCCAAGGGCAGATTTCATGTATTCAAACAGTTCTTGGTTCTCCGTTTGTTCTGCCGCCTCTTTTTCATCTACTTGCTCTTCAATCCCCAAATCACCACTTGAGACTGACTTGAATTCTTTTTCCTTATAATTCATAACCATACGAATCGCAAACTCATCAATGTCGTCTGTGAAGTAAAGAATTTCATAGCCTTTATCAGCAACAAGCTCAGTCTGAGGAAGCTTTTCAATACGCTCCACTGACTCACCTGATGCATAGTAAATATACTTTTGATCCTCAGGCATTCTTGAAACATACTCATCTAACGTAACAAGCTTCTTTTCCTTTGATGAATAGAACATGAGGAGATTCTGAAGCGTCTCTTTATTGCTTCCAAAATCGCTATAAACTCCAAACTTTAGTTGGCGGCCAAAGGATTGGAAAAATGCTTCGTACTTTTCACGGTCATCCTTCAACAAGCTTTGTAGCTGACCTTTGATTTTGTTTTTAATGTTTTTCGCAATTAGTTTTAATTGACGATCATGCTGTAACATTTCTCTCGAGATATTGAGTGATAAATCTTCTGAATCAACCATCCCTTTAACAAAGCTGAAATAGTCCGGTAATAGATCCGCGCATTTATTCATGATAAGAACACCGTTTGAATAAAGCTCCAGCCCTTTTTCATACTCCTGCGTGTAGTAATCAAATGGAATTTTTTCAGGAATATATAACACCGCATTATAACGAACCGCACCATCCACGCTTATGTGAATATGCTTTAATGGTTTATCAAAGCCGTAATGTTTTTCAGCGTAAAAGTTTTCGTAGTCCTCTGTTGTTAATTCGTTTTTGTTCTTTCTCCAGATCGGCACCATGCTATTAATGGTTTGCTCTTCTGAATAATCTTCGTATTCCGATTCACTGCCTTCTTTTAAACGTCTGCTCGTGGTATCCATTTTAATTGGGTAACGAATGAAGTCTGAGTACTTTTTAACAATTGATTTGAGACGATATTCTTCTAAAAATTCATCGTAGTTATCGTCTTCTGTATTTTGCTTAATGGTAAGGATGATTTCCGTTCCCACTTCACTTTTTTCATACGACTCAATCGTATAACCATCCGCACCTTGCGATTCCCACTTATAAGCCGTGTCGCTTCCTAGTGATTTGGTGATCACCGTAACCACATCTGCCACCATGAAAGCAGAATAAAACCCAACACCAAATTGACCAATGATGTCGTGACCATCCTTTAGCTCATTTTCAGATTTAAAGGCAAGTGAGCCACTTTTAGCGATTACCCCAAGATTGTTTTCAAGTTCTTCCTTGGTCATACCAATTCCGGTATCCGTAATCGTTAATTTTCTGCTCTCTTTATCAGCAGCTATTTTTATAAAATAGTTGTCTTTGTCAAAAGTGATGTTATCGTCTGTTAAGGCACGATAATAAATTTTATCAATCGCATCACTTGCGTTTGATAACAACTCACGTAGAAAAATTTCTCGATGTGTGTAAATGGAGTGAATCATCATGTCTAACAATCTCTTTGACTCTGCCTGGAATTGCTTCTTTTCCATTCAAAAATCCCCTCTCATCAATCAATATATGTAATCCCTTTAGCACTCTACCACACAGAGTGCTAATCACTATTTAAATATCACACAAAAGCCACCCCTGTCAATCATTTAGCTGCCAAATTCAGGTGACAGACACCGTCCGTGGACAAAATGCCCCTTTTTGTCCACGAAGGGTGTCTGTCACCGCTCGTGGACACTTTGACCCGTTTTGTACGCCTGAGGTGGACACTTTAGTTGACGTAAAGTGCTTCGCCTTCTATTTTTAAACCTATAGGAGCTTTTATATACAATACGTCCATTCCAATGTTGCCGTAAGAGCTATTTGAAAACCATTCAACCCCTTCTGCGGAGAATTGTTGAAAGGGAAATCCATTTGAAATCTCAGCAAGTTTTATCCCTACATGAGATGGATTTTTGATTTCAAGTTGGTTGCCTTGCATCTCTATATTGACGGCACCTCTTTTTTCCGTAAGATCCATTCCGTTCACAATGGTTTTTCCAGCATAATGAGTAACCTGAATTTCATTCCCGATATCCGGGCTTTTCTCTATAAACACTTGAACTGAATAATCATTAATAGGAGTAATGCCAAGCTCGTCACTCGTAAATGGAAAAGTCCACTTCTCTACAACATCTAAGCCGTTCTCCTCTTCAAAGGTACCTCTAAACGCCTCATTCATCACCTGATCCTGAAGCTTCATACTCTGTTCCACTTCCTCTTCTGACATCACTTTTAATGAAGTGCTATTCATAGGTAAAAGCAAAGAAGCACCAGCTAGCAGAATCAGCAAACCTACGTAACCAAGAAGTAGTAATCTTGTAGTTTTCATTCCGATCCATGCCTTTTTCTTCGATTTGGACAGTTGCGAAACGACTGCAGCGATTACCAAGATTAGTAGAATAATTGCTACCATTACACCCCCACCTCCAAACGATTTCCTAACATACATGCTCCTAGAAAAAATAAAACGGAAGTGATGATACTCTTAACAGTGAATAGAAGAAACGAAGCCTCAAGTACATAAAATCTACCTATATCTACTAATAAGTCGCCTTCTCCCCCTAAGTACGCCTGGATTGAAATGACCACAATAAGTAAAACAGGAAGTAAAAACGCGGCTATCTTATTCGTTTGAGCTAGCATTCCAATAAAATAACCAACGCTCGCGAACAATAGAATATATAGAAAAAATCCTACTAATCCCTTAAATGCATCTAACACCGAAATCTGATCTACCGCAATAGAAGGTGTTCTCAAAACCTGTGTAACAAGTAACCTTAAAACATACGTTGTTAAAAGCCCTGTAATGGCGGCGATCCCACTGGCTGTCGCGAGAAACAATACATTTGCATAATTGCTCACCTGTCGAGTCGCAATAAAATTAAAGTCATCATATCTATGCTGCTTTGTGGTCAGTGAGATCCCGTTTGAGAAAGCCCAAATCAAAGTAAAAATAGCAACCAAACTACCACTATAGGTTCTCACATCGTAACTAAAAGTACCGGCACTTCCTCCCATTGAGCTCGTTCCGCTAAAAGAAAATAACATCCCAAGCACTTGGATAAACATAAGAGAGGTAAAAACACCTAAATAAGCCTGCAGTTTATAGCGATACTGTTTTAAAATAACGTCACGAACATTAATCTCTGTCAAATACATGATCAATCCCTCCCTTAGACTTGCTTGTTATATACATACATAAATCACTAACTGAAACAGGTGACAGCTCAAGCCCTAGCAACTTTGCTTGTTGCTGTAATTCTTCCCCGCGCTTCACTACAGCATAGCTCTGATCAATTCCAACTGCTTGTTGAAAAATAATATCATCATTTATCAATAACTCTTCCACTATGGAAGTTCTTCCGGTAACACCAATCGCGTATTCTTTCAAATTCTCCACACTTTCATGAAGATGAACGGCCCCTTCTTTTATCAGCAAAATCTCCTCGAAGAGTTCCTCCATCTCATTTAACAGGTGACTTGATATGACGATCATCCGTGGAAAGGCTAAATAATCTTTTAAAATGGCTCGGTAAAAATCTTTTCGAACGGCCGCATCCATTCCTGTGGTTGGTTCATCAAATAAGGTTAGTGGTGCTCTGGTCGACAGTCCCATAATCGTGTTGAACGTGCTTCTCATCCCTTTTGAGAGACTAGCATGGTAGGAATGTTGCGATATAGAAAAGTAATCTAAAAGCCGGTTGGCTAATTCTCGATTCCAGTTTGGATAGAAGCTTTCGGCTGCCTTTAGAATTTCCTCTAAAGTGAGGGCAGGATTGAAGGTTACTTCATCACTCATAAAAATGGTGTTAGCAGAAACTTTTAAGCTATTAAATGGTTCTTCCAAAAAAACGTTTATCTCCCCAGATGTTTTTTCAAGAAAGCCTGCCATTAGTTTTAATAGAGTGGACTTACCAGCTCCGTTACGACCAATCAAGCCTATGATCTTTTCACCCTCTAGAGAAAAAGAAACACTTCTTAAAGCTTGATTCCTTCCATATGTTTTTGACAGGTTCTTGCATGCAACGATATTCATTACTCCTCCCCCTCCTTTTGAATCATCTCCATTAGTTCTTCCTTACTTACTCCTAATTGACGGGCTTCTCTAACCGTTTCCTCAATTAGCTCCTTCAGTTTGGTATTTATTCTTTTTGTGAGGATGATCTTCTTTGCATCTACAGCCACAAACATTCCAAGCCCTCTCCTTTTGTACAAAATGTCTTCATCCGCTAACAAATTCAACCCTTTTGCCGCCGTAGCAGGATTGATGTTGAACATTTCCGCCAGCTGATATTGAGAGTAAATCTTTTCGTCAGGTCGAATGGAGTCACTTAATATCTCCCCTTCTAGATACTCAGCAATTTTTACATAAATGGGCTTCATACTATTTGAGTTTAAGATCACGTTCCTCACCTCCTATATTCACATGGTATGTTAGTGCATTACTGATGTAGTGTACTATATATGATATAAATGGAAAAATCAAGCATATTTAGTTGGCAACTTAACTTTTTGCGACTTTATTCATTTTTTATTTTTACCGTCCATATAATGTAATGAATGTATTCGAACTAGAAAAATGACAGCTTGGAGGAGACCGCATGAACGAGTTTCTCGAAACAATGCAGCGAAAGCTTGGGGAATTAAAAGATCAATCATGGACGGTGGAAAGCCTGCTCGATAAAATTGCGACTGGTACACCTATTCGTATGTCAGAAGAGCTCGTCAACCGCCTGCTACATCTTCAGCCATTAGAAGGAACCTCCAATTTACAATGTTCGTTTGAAGGGGAACATCTGGTTTTAACAGGAAATACAAAGGTGATGCTCGTACCTGTTCCATTCCGACTTGAACTGAAACCTATTATGGCAAAAGGAAGACGGATACAGTTTGAGGTAGTCGACTTAAAGCCGAGTCTAAAGGAATCGATGAAAAAGAAACTCTTAAAGGATGCGGACGGGGTAACGTACGAGGATAACAAGCTCACCATTAACTTTAATGACATTGAAGTCGTTCGAGACATACCGTTCGGAAAATTAGCTGGTGTAAGAATTAAAGACAAAGTCCTTTGGTGCAAAATCGTTATGTAGTAAGAAAAGCGCAAGCGCCCTGGTCAGCGCACGACAGCCCTGGAGCGCTCCAACTGAGATAAAGGAAAGTGAAATGCGGAAGTACCTTGCTCAGCCCTGACAGGCATAAGACGAATCACGCAGGAAGGCCAGCCTTCCGGAGGGATTTGGCTTATGACCCCGAGGAGCTAGGTACTGAAGCTGGACAACACGAAGAGCCAGAGGCGATTCGATGTTGACTTATCGTAGGGCGGAGAGCGAAGGACACTAGGCGCTAGGGCGCTGGAGCTAGACAATTCTCAAAGTCGAAAATCTTATACTTTCTTATCTTTTAAGAAAAGCGCAAGGCGCCCGCCTACCGGCGACAAGCACAAGACCGGCCGGCTGGAAAGGTTTGTTCTTTAACCTTTTTGGTCGGATTGGCTTGTGACCTCGAGCCGATGGCGCCTGGAGTTGGACACGAAAACTAAGTAGAAAATTTTATCAAAGAAAAAGAGAGTCGGTCAATTTCAACCGACTCTCTCTTATTTTATGCTAGTTCATAAGGTGTCACATTTCTCTCAATTACTCTAATGCCTTTAGGGGAAACCAGCTGTCCCTTAGCACTATAAAATGCATTTGAAGCAACAATTTGATCCATCGCAACCTTAACAGCAGCCGCATCAACAGGTTCTTTTGGAGATTCCATACTAATGGTTGTTGTTTCACCTGTTTCTGTTATGAATTGTAATTCTAATGTTTTGGCCAATTTACTCACCTCCTAATGATTAATCACTCATCTTCATTTACGCGTTTACCAACTCAAAATTGTCAGCTCGTTCAATGTTCACTACTGGTAGTGAACAAAGACTTGCTAATGCTTGACCCGCTTGAAAAAGTTGATCCGCAGTAGCCTCCTTACGTACATTACTAAATGTCTTCGTTTTAATGATTACTTCTCCTTTTGAGTTCAGTCCATTTTCAAACAATACTTTAAGCTTTGTATCCATGATCATCGCCTGTGCCATCTCTATCACCTCCTCTCACCTTCTATATAGAAAGAAAAGAGGCATTTGGACAGGTTGTTTATAATTTTTTTATTTATCCTCAGGTTTTGTTCTGGCTAAAGCTCATTATTGTGGATAATGTGCATAACTTTGTTTATGAATTGTGGATAATGTGGATTATTTAAGTTGTATACAGCTTATTAACAACATTTTCACAATAGTAATCCACAACATGTGAATAACCTGTTAATTAGTCGAAAAATTGAAACTTTGTTGTTATTAAGAACGTCATAGATTATGATAAAAATAGAAATATATACCAATAGAGTCGTTCCCTTCTAAGGAGTGAAGTTCATGAAGAAAAAAGCCAGCAAACGGAGGCATGTTCCCTTACGAGTAAACCTCCTATTTTTTATTGTCTTTGTCTTATTCGTCATCCTAATTGTGCGCTTAGGTACCGTGCAAATGGTTCAGGGGGTAGCCTACAAGGAAGAACTCGAAAGCACAAATGAAATTGTTGTAAGTCAACCTGTTCCACGCGGAAAAATGTACGACCGAAACGGAAAAATAGTAGTAGATAATATTGCTCAAAATGCGATTACATACACAAACTGGGGAGCCAGTCAGGAGGAAATGTTAAAAACAGCAGAAAACCTCTCCGAACTAATCAAGATGGATACAAAGAAAGTGCGAGATCGGGACAAAAAAGATTATTGGATCCTAAAAAATCCTTTATTGGTTAAAGAGAAAATTTCCAAATCCGAAGAAGAGGCAATGAGGGATTCAACAGACAGCGAAAAAGAGTTTAACAAAAAATATTATGACACTTTGCTTGAAAGGATCACTGCTGAAGATCTAGCCTCTCTAAAAGAGAAAGATATGCAGGTCATTGCCATTTACCGTGAATTTGCAAGTGGGTACGAGTATACCCCTCATCTCGTCAAAAATGTTGGTGTAACAGATGAGGAATTCTCAAAGGTTAGTGAGAATCTTAACTTTTTACCTGGCGTAGACACGGTTACGGACTGGGAGCGAACGTATTCATTCGAAAATACCTTAAAAACGATATTAGGAAAAACCACTACAAGTGAAGAAGGGATACCAGCAGAACAGCTAGATTACTATCTCTCTCGTGGCTATAGTAGAAATGATCGTGTCGGAAAAAGCTATCTTGAATACCAATATGAAGATGTTCTTCGCGGAAATAAATCCAAAATAAAATACTTAAAAGACAAAGCAGGAGATATTGTAGGAACGGTCCCCGTATCCGATGGAACGCGCGGCAAGGACCTCGTACTGACCGTTGATATGGACTTACAGCTAGCAGTTGAAAAAATACTTGAAGAAGAGCTTCTCTCTACCAAACGGGGATTTGGTGGAACAAAGTTTCTTGACCGTGCATTTGTTGTTTTAATGGATCCAAATACCGGTGAAATCCTAACAATGGCCGGAAAGCTTTTAGCTAGAAGCGAAGAAACAGGAAATTTAGAAGTCCAGGACTTCGCACTTGGCAACATTACCACCTCCTATAATGTCGGATCCTCTGTGAAGGGAGCAACCGTGCTTACGGGATACCAAACGGGGGCTATTTCTCCTGGTGATCCCCTTTACGACGGACCACTTTCCATTAAAGGGACTCCCGTGAAAAAATCTTGGAGAAATATGGGCTCGATTAATGACTTGTATGCATTAGAGCAATCCTCTAACGTGTATATGTTCCGTACCGCAATAAAAATTGGAGGAGCACAGTATGTACCAAATGGTCCATTAAGCTTAGCTCCAGACACTTTTTCAAAAATTAGAGATTCCTTTGCCCAATTTGGCTTAGGTGCAAAAACAGGAATTGACCTACCAAATGAAATGACCGGATTTAAAGGGCCTTCTACTTTGCCAGGTTTTGCACTTGACTTAGTCATTGGACAATACGATACATACACAACGATGCAGCTTGCTCAGTATGCCGCAACGATTGCTAACGGAGGCTACCGCATCCAACCGCATATTGTGAAGGAAATCCGTGAGCCTGGTACGACTAGTGATAAGCTTGGTCCCGTTTACAAAGAAATACAACCAAATATTATAAATCGGGTAAGCATGAAAGATGAATGGATCGAACGAGTTCAAACGGGTTTCCGCAGAGTCATGACCTCCGGAACAGGAGCTAAAGCCTTTGGTTCTGCACCTTATAGCCCTGCAGGAAAAACAGGTACCGCACAATCCTTCTATGACGGACCGGACCGTGATCAGTACCCTAAGAATGCACCACCTGAAGTGATGAATGTTAGCTTAATCAGCTATGCCCCATCTAGTAACCCCGAGGTAGCAATGGCCGTCATTGTTCCATGGGTATACACAGGAGACACTGGCCCCTCCCCGAACTTAACCATCGGGCGAAGAGTACTAGATACGTATTTTCAGATGAAATAGAATGAACTCCCGCATTGTGGCGGGAGTTTTTTTAGTTTTGAAGTAGAAAGTTAATTTATCTGAGCTGTGTGGGGGAAGTTTTGCCCTTTCATAACGAATTTTTGGTTGTTTTAGATGGATTTTTAATAAATTGAATGTGATTCTGGAGATTTACTTGCGATTCTGAGATTTTATTTGCGATTCTCGGATTTTATTTGCGATCCTGGGAATTTATTTGCGATTCTCGGATTTTATTGATTAGGTCCGTATAATTGTGTAAAAAGAATAGAGTCATTTTATTCTCTCTTGGCTACAATGTTTAACAACCACGATAAACATAGAAAAGAGGAATAAAAATGACTCATTTACAGTTTAACCTAAATATGGATCT
>NZ_JBPCCH010000032.1:0-27893 GCF_050971805.1 Robertmurraya mesotrionivorans
AATGAACTCGGGTTAAAGTGTCTAGTACGAATGAAAAAGTATCGATCTTATCGTGGTAAAGTAGGCAAAATTGCACCCAATATTTTAGAACGTAATTTCCAAGCTACGAAACCTAATCAGAAATGGGTAACAGATGTAACTGAATTCAAACTACATGGTGAAAAGCTTTACTTATCTCCCATACTTGACCTTTATAACGGAGAAATTATTGCTTATAATCTTGAAAAACGGCCAGTTTATCCACTTGTTTCTAAGATGTTGGAAAAAGCTTTTGTAAAATTAAAGGAAGGAGATACCCCTATCCTCCACTCGGATCAAGGCTGGCAGTATCAGATGAAGCACTACCAACACGCATTGAAATCTAATGGAATTAAACAAAGTATGTCACGTAAAGGCAATTGTTTAGATAATGCAGCCATAGAAAGTTTCTTTGGCCTGTTAAAAAGTGAATTACTTTATCTCAAAGAATTTGGAAGTATGGAGCAATTTAAACTAGATTTAGAGGATTATATCTATTATTACAATCACAAACGAATTAAGGGAAAACTAAGAGGCATGAGTCCGATTCAGTATCGAACTCATGCCCAGGAAGTTGCTTAATAATTCGTGTCTAACTTTTTGGGTTCAGATCACTCTTGGTTGTCCCATTTTCATCTACTGCCACCGGCATAATCCCTAGTTTCTTGAAGCAACCTTTGCTTGTTGAATAATGTTTTTAAACTCTTGTTTAATACCTTCTTTATCAGCTATATCCAACAAAGTTTCAGTGCCAATTCCCGTTGTGAAAATAATCCAATCTGTCCCCTCCTTCACTAGTCTTTGTAGAACAGGACCGATCCCTTTCTCTGATAGAAAAACAGTCCCCTGAAGAGAGCGGACAATTGGAACACCTCCCTGTTTTTCAATAAGCTTACTAATTTCCTCTATTTTCCGAGATGCACCAATAGCAACACGTTTCCCCGCCAGTCCCTTTACCATGCGATTACCCTCTTTTATTTATTTTTATATTATAAAACATCGCCATCAATAGAACGTACGTTTCTAAACGCTTAATTGTTATATTAGTAAAAAAGCCACTTTCTATAGTTAGAAAATGACTTTTATTCTACGATAGGTTATTTCCTACACTCGATAACTCTTGTCTCTCGTTGTTAATTATTAAATTTTTATAGCCCAAATATCTTAACTGCGGAACTAGTACCTATCCTTGATGCTCCGGCATCAACCATAGCACTTATATCATCCGTATTACGAACCCCTCCGGATGCCTTAACACCAACATTTGGTCCCACTGCTTTTCTCATAATTGCTACATCTTCAGTAGTAGCACCTTGTAAAGAAAATCCTGTTGAGGTTTTGACATAGTCTGCTCCAGCTTTAACAGCGATTTCGCATGCACGTACCTTTTCTTTAGTAGTTAATAAACATGCCTCAATAATAACTTTAACTAAAGCCTTCCCTCTTGCAGCATCCACAACAGATCGTATATCTCTTTCAACAAGTTCATCGTTTTTATCCTTTAATGCTCCTATATTTATCACAGTATCTACTTCAGTAGCTCCGTTTTCAATAGCATTTTGTGTTTCAAATCCCTTCATTTCAGGTGTACTAGCTCCTAAAGGGAATCCTATAACTGTACATACCTTTACATCTGTATCACGCAAAATTTTTGCTGATAGACTTACCCATGTTGGATTTACACATACTGAAGCAAATCCATATTTCTTTGCTTCTTCACAAAGTTGAACGATTTCTTTTTCCTTTGTAACTGGCGACAGTAATGTATGATCAATTAAGTTTGTATAGTTCAAATTTTTTGCCACCTTAGAATTTTATAATAGTCTTGTATAAATATTAAATTTGTAATAGATGAACTAAGTGGTCGTTAGACATATACTTTCCTACAAAAAAGGAACCAAACTGGCCAAACCGGGCACTAACTTCATCAAAGCGCATTTCATAAATAAGTTTTTTAAACTGAATAGGATCCTCCCGAAAAAGGGCTACCCCCCATTCATAATCATCTAATCCCACAGATCCCAGTATGATTTGTTTAACTTTACCTGAATATTTTCGTCCGATTAAGCTGTGACTCCGCATCATTTGTTTGCGATTTTCGCTTGTTAACATATACCAATTGTCACTTGCACTCCGAAGTTTATTCATAGGATAAAAACAAACATAGTCAGTAGTAGGGATCTTTGGAAACAACCGTTCCCTTATTTCTGGTTTATTATAGGGATCTTCCTCTTTAGGCAAGTAGTTACTTAATTCAACTACTGATACATACGAGTTGGACTGTAAAGTATAATCAGCTAATTTTGTTTTATTAAATGCCAATTCTATTTCCAACAATTCATCTAGTGTTGGGCGAAGAAACATGAACATGATGTCTGCTTTATGACCTGTTATTTGAAAGAGTGCATGACTACCCTCAGAGTTTTCTTGTGTAACAGTCCAGCAGTTCAATAATTCCTTCATTTCTTTAAGAACTTCTATACGTTGCTGGTATCCTAAAGACTTCCATCTTTCCCAATCAATTTTTCGAAAATCATTTAAGCAGTACCAACCTTCAAGGGTTTCTGCAGCATTAGACATTTTCCTTACTCCTATGTTATTTAATTTTTATAACTCGGTTTTAGATTTAAAACGATTTAATTCAAAGCAAATGAAGAGATTATTGTGAGTAAATTGATATATTAACAATTATTGTTTCATATAAATAATTTTTATGAGTGGACCATCAAATATGATCCACTACTCCATAATATAGGATTTAGAAAAATTATAACCATCCAATCCCACACTTTTTTAACCATCCATTACTACTAAATTTAAAAAAGAACCATGATTAAAATCATGATTCTTAGTAGAAATATTCACGAAGTTAAATGTTTTAAAGGGAATTAAGTGCTTCGGCAAATCTTTTTATTCCTTCATTTATGGATTCTTCATCTTCCCTTGCGAATGTAAAACGGACATAACCTTTTTTGGATCCCATCGTGGAGCCCGGAACATATATGACTCCTTTTTTAATCGATTCTTCAAGTAATTGTGTTTCATTAAACTCCTTTTTCAGTTTGCACCATATATGAATACCTCCCTGAGGGACAGCAAATTCAACAAGATTTCCTAAATAAAAATTTAGACTCGTCACAATCTGATCTCTTCGTTTTTCCAACTCCTTCACTAATCTTTTAATATGTAAATGAAAACTCTCCGATTCCAGAAAATCATTTGCAATCCATTGAGTAAAGCTAGCATGCCCGAAGTCAATTTGTTGTTTTGCATCGGATAGTCTTTCAATCACAGGCTTTGGCCCGATAATCCATCCAATCCGCAACCCTGAAGCAACAATCTTTGATAAAGAACTGATGTATAAGACATTTCCATGAGTATCCATAGATTTTAGAGTGGTAACTACTTCTCCTGTGAATGAAGTTAAACTATACGGATCATCTTCTACTACAGGAATCCCATGTTCAGACGATATATCTAGTATAGCTTTTCTCTTTTTTTCCCTCAGTAAAGTCCCTGTAGGATTATGAAATGAGGGGTTTAAGAATATCATTTTAATGCGATGTTTCTTATGTAGTTCTAATAATTCCTCAGGATTTATACCATCATTATCTACTGTTAAATAATATGGTTTTATCCCGGCGGTTTTAAAAATTGGTAGATTAAAGGTATAGGAAGGGTCTTCTATTGCAACTGCATCTCCAGGCTTTAATAGACATTGAACAACTAAATGCAATGCCTGTTGAGCTCCAGATGTAATTAATATGGATGACGCGTTTGTGTCAATGTTCCTAAATAGTTTCACATGCTTTGTAATGGTTTCCCTTAGTATCGAGTTCCCTTGTGGATGGTCATATCCTAGGCTTCCGATAAATGATCGTGTTGATGTAATGTTTCTTAAGGAATCCATAGGAAAAAGATCTTCTGATAATTCGCCGCTAGCTAAATTGATAAGTTTATGTTCTACCGCTTCTTTTCGAATTCTTTGGGTAACAGGTAAATTTGGTAAAAATGTCCCTGCCTCAATATACCGGTTCCAGCTCGGAATACGTTTCTTGGTTATCCCCCAGATATCTTTGCTTATCGTTGTTCCACTTCCTCTGTTTCTTTGAATCAATCCATTCGATTCCAGTTCATCATACGCTGCCACTATTGTACTTCTGTTAACATTCAGTTCTTTTGCTAAGGATCGTTCTGATGGTAATGGTTTGTCTGGCGGAAAAGTACCATTCGCAATTCCGTGTTCAATATATTCTGCGAGCTGTTTATAGATCGCTTTTTTTGCATTTCTATCTGCCTTCCAATCCATTGACTACAGTCCTTTTATTTATCTTTTTTACGATATATTATTTTTCTTTTTGGTTTTTTTACTCTGGATCCTGTACTTTAAAAAACAACCTATCGAGTTAATAATCAATAGGTTAAAAAAATATAATTTATACAAAAAATCTAATATAAACTCCAAGAGCAATTAAAGATAATGTAATAATCACTACATAATTTAATGTTAAATTTGTCGTATTTTTCTTTGTAGATTCTCTATAATTTTCGTCACTTTTACCTGTTAATACTAAAGTCAAAATTACAGATATGATCAGTATTAGAAAAACTAAAGCAATAAGAAGTTTCATACTACACCCCTACTAATTGAACTGTTTGTATAAATATTTTATCTAGTTAAAACAGCAAATGAACCATCCAATTTTGAAGAATCACACCAGTCCAATTAACCTATTTGTTTGATGTACATACAAAAACAAAAAAAGACAGCATTTTTTGAGACTGTCTTTTTTTTATAAAAACCACTAAACTTTACCAAGATACTATAGTGACACTAGAACAAATAGTACTACACTGCTATCCATTTAAAGTTTTAAGCTTATGAGGTACCATGGTGTTAATTACTCTCTAATATTATTAATTTCGAATTAGGTAATCAAAAGCACCTAAAGCTGCTGTGGCCCCAGATCCCATTGAAATAATAATTTGCTTATAAGCAATGTCAGTACAGTCACCTGCAGCCTGAACTCCTTTACTATCATTCTTAGTTTTTTGTTGTACCGCTTGTGTTGTCATTTATTAGTTCCCCTTTCAAATATAGATCTACATTTGTTCTTTTGCTGCAATAAAATAGGGAGAAGGATAGTGAGAATCACTAATCCATCTGCGTGGTCCTTCCAGCGAAGATGCATCAAATAAATGTTTCCTAGTTAAGTTAACTATATTTTATTACTGCCGTTTTGTACTGGCTATTATAAGTTACAAAAAAAATTTAAGTTTTTTATAAGGGATTTGTTCTACGATTTAATTAAAAAATTATACGTTGGCAGCGTAGAGGTCACTACTCTTACTCATGAGGAATAAACAACTCAAAAAGACCCCAAATATCAAAAAACACTTAGGTTGCCCCCTCTCCTCGCTGGGTTTCAATTTATTATTTAAGGGTGTATCATCATCTATTAATCCAGTTTATGGTTTAATTAAATTTTAAAAAATGTATAGACAAATAACACCCTTTGAAACGCAATAGCGAACGCCTTGTGCTTCAAAGGGTGTTTCTTGAGTTATATATGGTATTTAGATAACCTTTAAATTATGAAGGTTGACGCTATTAAATCATCTTCCTACGCCTTACCCACTGAGTCGCAGCCCACTTATCCCCTTTTATTACTGGAGCACCTCCGTGAAACGTTAATTCATTTAACGTTTGTTCTTCATAAAAATACTCAAAATACACAGCCATTCCTTTTTGAGGGTTAATTGTCAAATTCAATTTAGGGAAATATGTTTCCCCTCCCTCTTCTACATCATTTAAATACATGACAAGAGTGCTTATCCTTGGATTTGACACCTGTTTATTTTGGGATGAAAAAAAATCAAAATGTGCCTTATACTCTTGCCCTACTTGATAGTTAAGAATGTGTATGCCTTCTCCGTGTTCATAAGGGATATTCATAATTTGTGATGCTCTCTTTTCAATTCTTGTAACAAGTTCGCTTTCTCCTTCTTTAAAAAACATCCCACTACTTGTTCTTATATCATCAACTTCACGATTAGCGCCGATTTTTGAACGTTCCACCCTGTCTTTTGATAAAGAAATCAATGCATTACATTCTTCCTCACTTAGCACATCTCCTAAGACAACAATCAACGGTTCTTCTAATTTAGCAATAATCTTAATCTCTTTGTCTTCAGTTTTAATCCTGTTTCCTTTGTGGTTAAAAATTGTTTGCTCTTTAATTTTCAACTCGCATCATCCTTAATTACAGAGTTAATTGTTTCGTAATAACTAGATATGAATTTGGGTTGAATTTTTTACAAGAAGTCCCAAAAAGGCCACCTACCTCCTGTCAAAACATATATAGAAAAATCTCTAAAAGTACCCCAAGTTCAAATTTAGACTTACCCATAAATTAACTATACAGGATTGATTGGTTTATGACAAAAAATTAAGATTATTCAAAAATTTTCGTTCAGTATGCTTGGTCTATTGGAATATCTTTAAAATATTGACCCGCTACTTCCGCTTGATGTCTTCCTAATTCTGTAAAAGGAAAATCACAAGCACCTTGAATTTTTCTTCTTACATTAAACAAAGTTTACCCATGTCGCATTAAATAAAAGGTCTTTTTCATAATCATCCTTCCTTGTTCAAACTATACAACAGTTAATAAAGAACCTCTTAACACAATCACATCAAGTTTTTGCCTATTCCTCTCACTAGCATTTACACAATAGACGAATATGCAATAAAATGGGACTGTAGAAGATGCTGGAATAAGGAGAATCTGAAATGTCTGAAGAAATCTGTAAACAGCAGCATGAACTTGCCAAACTTATTAAACGTTATTCTGAGAGTGACGGGGTTCATCCCACTGCTGTTCCATCTTTATATTTAATCCGTGAATCAGTTGTTACGGAACCTATTGCTAGAGTGAACGAAACATCCTTTTGTGTTATCGTTCAGGGGGAAAAGGAAGTAATACTTGCGGAGGAGCGCTTTAGGTACGGTCCTAGTAATTACATTATTGCATCTGTTGACTTGCCGGTTACCGGGCAAGTTATTAAAGCCTCTTAAGACATTCCGTATTTGGCTCTAAAACTTGAATTTACACCGAATCAAGTTTTAGAGGTTTTAAGTGATCCTGATATTCGTATAGGACAGAAAAAAAATGCCAAACGTGCTATGTTTGTAAGCAAAGTAGAGCCAGTTCTGTTGGATTCTGTAATTAGGTTAGCCCGGTTGGTAGAAAATCCTAAACATATACCGGTACTAGCTCCTCTATTTACGAAGGAAATTCTTTATTGGATTCTACAAGGTCCTCATGGAGAAGCCTTAGAACAAATGGCAATAAAGGGTAGCAATGGTGATCGAATAATTAATCGAAGTTTGTCATAATACTGAAACTATACAACGCATTGCTTTAATTAATTTTTTCAATTGTAACAGGAATATTATCAGGAAAACTTTCAAACTTTTCTACTCCAGATTCAATCTTGCCTAATTTAATAAGTCCATTCGAATAGCCGAAATCTCTATAATATATAATTATATTCCCCCATGGAGAATAGTAAGCAAAATCTCCAACTGACGGATCACTACCTGATGGTGCTTCTTCCGTTGATAATTCCCTTGATAGGTAATGTATTTTTTCTGTACTTGCATAATCTTCTAATGTTATCGTAAGTGGTAGTAATGTCAAAAAATCCCTGCTCGTTGGATTATCAAACATTTTTACTATGACTTCTTCGTTGTTAAAAGATATTTTTATTCTTACATCTCCTGCAGTATCAGAGTCTTCATTATCTAATGTAGAACCTTGATTAGTTTCGTTATCTGATTCAGTTGAATCTATTTGTTCACCATCTTTGTTGGTACTCCTATTATCCTCGGTACTAATGTTGTTTTCACTTTCTTTGTTACCGCAAGCTGTTAGAAAGGTTAAAGTAGCCAGTAAAATCAAAACTATCCATTTACGCCTTTTTCTCATAAAATTGCCTCCATTATTTAACTTTAGGAATGTTCAGGATCATACTAGCATTAGAAGTATAATCACAGTTTGCATTTTTTCTAATGTAACTCAAATCCTATATATAGCTAATTAATTTATCTTTTATTATTGAATGATTTTGCGAGAACACGCACCATCATTGTTTTACCCACAGATGGTACATCTCTAACAAAAACATATCCTTCAGCTAGTAATTAATGAGTGAGAGTTTTTTGTATGTTTAAAGATAACAAATATGAAACTCCTGAATTAATTAAGGTTATTAATAAACAGAAAAGGGTGAGTGTAAACTCACCCTCCGCAAACGAAACTAGATTTGAGCGTTTCATCTCCAATTACCTTATTTTTTCTACAGATTTTCTTTAAAGAAGGAATCGAGTTTTTTGAACGGGATGTATTCCATTCTGTCATATAGATCCACGTGCCCTGCGCCTGGGACAATATATAGTTCCTTCGGTTCGCCCGCCAGCTTGTAGGCGTCTTCGCTGTAGTACCTAGAGTGGGCATTCTCACCTGCGATGAATAGAAGTGGACGCGAAGAAATCGTCTCAATCTGCGCGAAAGGGAAGAAATTCATGAGCGCCCCGGTGCTGGTCATACTATAGGGCATTGAGCGGGGATGATAGCCCCTAGGCGTACCGTAGTACTCAGAGAACTCTAGTGCTGCTGCTTGTTGTGAGGGTTTTAGTTCCACGGCAGATCCTGGGCTGTATTTTATTTGTCCGCTCTCAAATTCAACCCACCGTTGTTCAGCGGCTTCTTCAAGAGCATTTATCCGTTCTTCCTCGGTCATTATTTCGCTCGGAACTGGTGCTAATCCCATTCCTTCACGGTAGGCGCGTCCCATGTCGTACATACTAACTGTCGCGATGGCCTTTAGCCGAGGGTCGATCTGTGCAGCGCTAACCGCAAACCCACCACTGGCACAAACGCCGATAACGCCAATACGGTCCTGGTCCACAAAAGAGCGTGTACCCAAAAAGTCCACGGCTGCACTGAAATCTTCGACTAACATATCCGGAAGAGCAATATTACGTGGTTCCCCGCCACTTTCTCCCGTGTAGGATGGGTCAAAGGCCAAGGTTACAAATCCACGTTCTGCCATTTCCTGGGCATACAAGCCAGCCGTCTGTTCCTTCACACCAGAGAACGGGGGCCCGACAATGATTGCGGGAGCTTTCTTTGATCTATTAAGGTTTTTAGGGAGATACATATCTGCGACTATGTTAATGCCAAGTCTGTTTGTATATGATACTTTTTCAACAGTCACCTTGTTGCTTTGAGGAAAAGTCTTATCCCATGTTATCACCTTGTCAGATACATTGGTCTTGTCCCGTACTTGACTTTCTGTCCCGGATGCAATGGTATTCGTGGATAAAACCACGCCCAGCGCCATCACTGTAAGTAACTGAAGGCCCCGTTGCATAATAGATTTTCTTTTCATTTTTAATCCCTCCAACGTTTTTATTGATGTATTACTGTTCTCGTTTAAAAAGTGTACACCATCTACTTTGCTGGCTTACTTATCCCCCTCTCATTTTGAACATCACCTTTTATTTAGGCTTAATTTTCATCCTAAGCCATCTAAATTAAACGAAAATTATAAAATGATTAGAAATTTATTAGAATTCTGTCATACAAAAAGGAAATTCCAATACTTTGGTTGCTCCTCCTCTTACGGCTTACATTTTATTTAAGTATTTAATATTTTTATCCAAATTCGGTCCAACTTTTAAGAGATTCCTATAAATTCACATGTCTGAACCTTATTCCTTATATAAGAATTGTAGATATTGGGGTAACATTAAAATTTTCTACCTATTAAAATTATTTTAGATTAAAGTGTAATCTATGGATAAAGATCAAAAATCCATAATAAAAACATCGGATTTAAGCCCGATGCTCTAATTTCATCTTCCATTATGTCAATCTGTTACTTCTTGCTGTCACATAAAGGGAAAACCATTCCTCGCGGGTCATAAGTTCCGACTGGCGAATCGCATCATAACAATTCTTTATTCGTTCTAAATTGGTTATCCCGAGAACTGGCTGGATTTTTGCCGGGTGACGCATCAGCCAGCCGAGAACAATTGCTTCTCTTGTTGTTCCCTTTTCTTCAGCCATTTTTGTTACTAATTCCCGAGTATTAATCTGCGCCTCCGAGAGATCTTTCACATCTTTCCCAGAATAAATTCCCTTTGCCAATGGAGACCACGCCTGAATCTGAATATTTTTTATCATGCAGTGTTCAAGTAATCCTTCTCCAAAATTTACTGCTTTCCCCGCCTCTTGATTTACTGTTACCCCTTGGTTCAGCCAATCCAGCTTAAGTAAACTCATTTCCAGCTGATTGACAATAATTGGCTGTTCGCAATACGCTTGAAGAAGTTCCATTTGTCCTTTATTCATATTAGAAACACCGAAATTACGTACTTTTCCGGATGTTTTTAGTATATGAAAAGCCTCTGCCACTTCTTCCGGCTCTACTAATGGATCGGGTTGATGCAATAGTAACACATCAATGTATTCTACTGAGAGCCTTTTCAATATCCCATTAACAGAGCCTATAATATGCTCTTTCGATAAGTCATATCTGATTGGTCCAATTTCATCCGCAAAACGGAAGCCGCATTTGCTTTGAATAACCATTTGTTCTCTTAAATCCGGACGGGCTTTAATTACCTTGCCAAAGACTTCTTCCGCTTTTCCTAGCGCATAGACATCTGCATGATCAAACATAGTGATCCCTAATGAAAGTGCTTGATCAATTGCTTTTTCCATTTTGACAACATCTTCTTCTGCTATGGGACTGTTATCCCAACTACCGCCAAGCCTCATACACCCCAAAACTAAACGGCTTGTTGTAACATCTCGCTTTTCCAAAGGCATTATACGCATAAACTTATCCCCCTTTTTTGTATCGGCATCTCAATACCATTGTTCAGTGCAACGCTTCGCATCTGAACTCCTCCTATTTTTAATTTTGTGAAACGCCTGGATTAGAAAACTTTAGTAAGTATATTGTGAAGCTGCTGATGACCTTTTCACTAGGATTAAATAGGAGATAACTGCCAGTATACTTGTCATAAAAATTGTTATTCCAAATGGAATCGCAGAATTTTCTCCCGCAAGACCAACTAAAGGGGAAGTGACTGCCCCTAATGCAAATTGAAGAGTGCCTAATACAGCTGCGGCACTTCCTGCAATATGCCCTTGTGACTCCATAGCAAGAGTAAATGAAATCGGTCCAATTATTCCAATTGCTGCTGCAAATAAGAAGATTGCAATGAACAATGCAACGAAAGGTCCTTCTAATAGAACGACACCCAAGACGGCAGCGGTAGTGATGAAAGCTAACAGCAGTCCTAAACGAAAAATACGGTGTTCATCCATAAGCCCGGCCAGTCGTTTGACGAGCTGTGACCCTAGAATAATCCCAACCCCATTTAAGGCAAAAAGAACAGAAAACAGTTGAGGAGATATGCCATACATATTTTGATAAATAAATGGAGTACCGGAAACATAGGCGAACACACCAGAGAACAATATGCCATTGACTAGCGCATATCCCATAAAGCTTCGATCTCGAAGCAAGGAACCGTAGTTTCTTAGTACTTCCCTGAAATTGCTGGGAACACGTTGCGACTCAGGCAAACTTTCTTTTATTCCCCATATGGTTATACCTGTTAAAAAAAGCCCTAAGAAACCAAGAAAGATAAACACACCGATCCATGAAGTGAACGTAGTAACTGCGCTACCAGCAGTAGGGGAAATCAATGGAGCGACATTACTAATCATCGTCAACAGTGCCATAAATTTGACCATTTCTAATCCACTGTAGCGATCACGCACAATTGCTCGAGAAATAACAAGTCCTGCAGAAGCGACAAATCCTTGAATGAAGCGTAAAACAATAAATATGCTTATGTTTGGTGAAAACGCACATATTATAGAAATGATAAAATAGAGGATCATCGAAATAAGTAAAGGCTTACGTCTGCCATGTACATCACTTAAAGGTCCTGCAACAAGCTGCCCCAGACCTAACCCTAATAAACTTGCAGTTAGACTCGCTTGCATTAACGATGCTGTTGTATTAAAATCTTTCATCATTTGGGGCAATGATGAAAGATACATATCAACAGTAAATGGACCTAATGCTGAAAATATTGCCAACAATAATGCCGTTCTAAACGAATTGTTGCTTTTCTGAAAATCCATTTATTCATAGCTCCTTTTGTTTCCTATTATGTTTATCAGGGAGACTTACGCTAACTGTTGTAACTGAAATACTCTCGTTTGCTCCCTTTGCTATATATTCTAAATTGAATTTAGAATATATTCTATTACTTATATCTCATATCAAGATATACTTTTTAAGCATATTAAAAATATGGCAGTGGAATGGTGGTTCAAAAATGGAATGCGTTTACCAGCACGTGTCATGGCCGAACAAACGGGGGCATTTTTAGGTAGGAATCTAGTATAATACACTAAGAATTTTTGATAAAATTAAAAAACCTGAGTCCAATTTATACTTGACTCAGGTCTTTTATTGTCTTTTTTACAGTCTACTAGACTGAAAAAGGAAATAGGATAAATAAATGTAATAATAACCTTCTTTACCCCCTTAATAAATAATAGTTAGCCAGTTGCTCTTTTATAAATTGTATGGCCTCATACTCATCTATTCCTACAACACTTACAATTATTTCTGAACCTGGAATGATCCCTAATAACATAATATCTCTTAAAGCATGGCTAGGGCTTTGATTAAGATGGACACATCTCCCTTGATACTCCAGAAATATGTTTGATTCAAATTTTCTTGCAGCATTAACAAGCAATGTTGCAGGACGAGCAAATCCAGTGCTTGTAGTGATTTTAAACTCTTTTTTCAATGATCCTCTTACCCTCCCCGTTGTAAAATAATTCTGGTTAGTTTTAAATTTTTCTTTAGAATGAATCATAAGTAAACAATTATATCTATGACAATAAAATTAATATTGATTGATTAATCAACAGATGTTTATTATTATAAGAGATACCTAAATACTTGCAATGATCAAAAGTAAATGATTTGTTGAATATTGAACAGTATGAGCTATTTTGTTGATTTACAGAAAGGCTGGATGAATATATATGGCAAAATTGGATAGAAGAATTACTAAAAGTCAAGTAGCAATAAAAAATGCTCTTATAGAACTTATGTCTGAAAAAAGTTTTGACAACATTACCATTCAGGATATATCTGACAGAGCCGATGTTAATCGAGGAACCATCTATCTTCATTATTCTGATAAATTTGATTTATTAGATAAGATCATGGAAGAACATATAAACAACATGAGTAATTATTGTGACGAAGCAGCAGAAATTGATTTCATTGAATCAACGGTGCACTGTATGGAATACTTTGAGAGTAATTATTTGTTCTTTTCAACGATGTTAGCTAGTGAAGGAGCACCATATTTCCGTAGCAGATTCCTTCAGTTTAATATTGAAGAGTTTAAGAAGGATGTCGACGTCACAAAAGGGAAAAATGCAGGTCAAAATGAAGAAGTACTTGTTCAATTTGTGGCAAATGCATACGTAGGTTTAGTGGAATGGTGGTTAAAGAATGGAATGCCATATCCACCACGTGCAATGGCAAAACATGTGGGGGATTTATTAGAGAGAATAGTATAATCTTTTCTTCAGAGCAGGGACACCTGCTCTGTTTTTTAAATCCATCTATTTCTAATTTGTTCCTGTCTTTTTATTAATTTTAGTGCATAATGTGTTCCACAAATATAGATTCCCATAATGGATAGGTGATCAAACAAAAATCCTATATAAGATTGGTCATTAGTGTACCAACCAAACGGATTGTAAATTAATAGCTTAGAACCTACTTCTCTCTCAAAGGAAGAATTAACACCGTAAAAAACTATTAAGACAGCCAATACACGCAATAAAATAGTGCGGATACGGCTTTTACCTGTGATTCCTGTCATCCTACGTGCAGAGCTGATGATGATTTCCCACGATAATCCTATATGAACTGCCATGATGATAAATCCCCAATAGGCAGTTTGAACATGTATTTGTCTTAGCGTCATGTCGTTATTTATTTTAATAAATGAAAATAGATCGCTAGAAATGAATACAGCACTTATCATCATTACAGACATAGTTGCAAGAAAAAGTAAATTGATTCCAAGTTGTAAAATTCGTCGAAAATTATATTTTCCCTTTAAAATTGCTTTATACCATTTTCTATTTAAAAAGTTATGTACAATAAACTGTACAAATACCGTAACCCCAATAAATTCATGAATGGTATTTCCGGTAAGATAGTAAGCCATTGCTAATAACATGAGAACGGTCATTGCAAGATCATTTACCAGTCTAAATATCATCTTTCGATTCAATACATGCACCTCTTTCTACGAATAGCAGTCCTTTAATTAGAACAAATCCATTAGCTTTTAAATTGCTCTAAATACATCTTCAAAAGAATTTCATTAATTTTTTCCGTTTTATTCTGATCTTCTATTAAACTATTTTTTTCTTTACTTACATCCTTGGACTCTATTAAATGAGAAGATATTTCTGTTACCTTCCAATCTTTTGTTGGGATAGCCGCAAATGAGGTTCCTGTACTGCTGTTCTTTGATTGTGCAAGCTCCTCTAAATCAAACTCTTTCATTTGATCTAATGAATTTATATATTCATCCCTTTCTTGATTTGCGTGACATGAAAAGCAACGGCCAATATTATCTTCGGCCACTTCTCGGTCAGGAGTAAAATGCTGATATTCCCATTCCCCATTACGTTCTTCAGGCGAGTACTGAGATCCCCAGCCGGTCCGCTTCTCCATCACTAAATAATGTTCAAGCTCTCCATCCTTATATCCTACAAGAGTAATAACTGTACCGCTCGGAAACTCCTCTCCGTTTTGTACTGCTTCTATCGCTTCTTGAGTATTTACATAAATATCTTCATGAATATCTCCTCGATCATAAGTAGCAAAAATGATCCCTTCTTCAAGATCTTCAGGGAATTTAACAAGGTTCGCCCCACTCCCAATTTCAGCGAACTCTTGACCCTGATCGGACTCAGTGCCCTCCTCTTGCTCCCGTTGGGACTCAAAGACCATTGTATTATCGTCATTATTGTTACATGCAGTAAGTGTGAATATTAGGAACAATGTAAGTAGCAGTATTAATCTTAATTTCATAATTTTCTACCTCCAATTTTCAAATCCGAGTACTACTTGGAACCATACTTTTTTATCAATTAGGAAAAGCTATTTAAATAATCTATTGATTTAAATCTGTAAGTGAAATTCTGTATAGCTTATCATCATTCTCTTGAGGATTACCGCGACCGTCTCTATTATTACTAATAAAATAAAGATAGTTATCTTCAATTAGAACATCCCTAATTCTTCCTAGACCAGTTATTACTTCACGATGTTGACCTGTTTCAAGGTCAAATTCTAAAACAGCCGACCCTCTTAAAGCTGCAACGTACAAATTATTATTATAAAAGTCCATTCCAGATGGTGCCCAGGTTGATTCATCTTCTTCACCAGATGTAAATAGCGGTGTAACCATTCCTTGCTGCTCCTCATTACCTTCAATAATCGGCCAGCCGTAATTTTGTCCGGCTTCTATTTGATTAACCTCATCATTAGCATCATTCCCATGTTCGCTTGCATAAAATGTTCCGTCATCCGACCATGTGATTCCTTGAGGATTGCGATGACCATAACTATAAGTGTAGGAATTAGGAAACGGGTTATCACTCGGAATGGAGCCATCAAGATTCATTCTTATAATTTTCCCCACTAATGAAGTAGAATCTTGTGCTATACTCTGCTCATAGGCATCACCTACTGTTGCATAAAGCTTTCCATCAGGTCCAATCTTAAGTCGACCTCCATCATGCCAAGAATTACCAGGTATTTTATCAAGTAGTAAATCTTCTTCCTTCCAAACGTTATCTACCAAACGAAGTGTTACAATTCGGTTAAATTGTTCAGATCCGTCCTCATAAGTATAATAACCATATGCTAGTTTCAGTTCAGAGAAGTTAGGATCGAGTACAAAACCTAATAATCCTGCCTCTGAAGTTGCCGAAAGGTCTTCATCGAGTTCTACCTTTTGTCTGTCCATTTGTCCATTTTCTATTTTTACAATGGACCCAGACCTTTCATTTAAATAGAATGTATCTTCATATTTCGCTATAGACCAAGGAGCCTCAAGATTTTCTGCAATCACTTCTCTATCTTCAATATTTTGTACATTGGGAACATTTTGCTGGAAATCTTCTGAGTTTTGTTGTTCAGTTGACGAACAACCAACAAGTAAGAAAGATAATATTATATAAATTCCTAAGTTCTTCTTCATCCTTAATCCTGCCACCTCTAATTTTGTTAGTATGATTTCATCATAAACAAAATAAATTAGAAAAAAATTATAGAAAGATTAGAATTTGATTAGAGATTGTATACATCAAATAGGAAGAGCCAAGAAGGTTCTTCCTATAAATCCTCATGTAAAATTTTATAATTATTATGGTGAACAACTGTTAGAATACTTGGTGACTCAATTTTATCAGCATCTTCCTGTGCAATTTCTATAATAACTGAGCGTTCCAATTCTCTAATAATAATTCCTTCAATTATTATGTTATTTCTTACAAATGAAACCCTTAATCCCACAAGGTCTTTACCCATTTTTTTCACCCTTTTTCTCTAATTTCTTTTATCTCTTTATTTAAAGTTATGTCTAAATTTCTTTATTTCACCTTTAGTATCAGATTATGCTTTTTAGATTAGATTAAAATTATAAAAGGATTAAAAATTGATTAGATTTTATTATGTTAAAAAAGGAAGAGCCTTTGGTTCTTAGGCTCTTCCTTCTCTGTTATATTCTATTTACTATTTAACTCTTCTTAATTTTGCTTATCTTATTTGAACAGTTTAAACTATTTCTATCTAATGACGCTTTACCATTAACAAAACTAATTGATTGATTTCCCACGGTTACTAAATTTTCAGATGCTACTTTATCTAAATATAAAATTTCTCCTGAGTATGCATCTACCTTCAAGTTGTATTTGCTATTCTGACTATGCAAATTAACAATGTACATATATTCTTCTGAATTCATATTAAGCTTAATATTCCCAATATCGCCTAAGTATTTTGAGTGAATACTACTTTTTATTTCTGAAGTTGTTAACATCCTGTCTTCTCTATCTCCCAAAATTTGTTGTACTTCTAGAGTAAGGAACATAACGGTTAGAAATAATAAGAGAAAAACTACTTTTTTAAGGTTCATTCCGTTTCACCTATTTACCTTAGTCATTATTTTTTAATAAAACACCTTAAATCGGTAAAGTAACAGTAAAACTTGTTCCCTTCCCCAATTTGCTAACGACACTAATGTTTCCTCCATGAGAATCGACAATCTGTTTTGCAATAGATAAACCTAACCCAGTTCCCCCGGTTTCCCGATTTCTAGCTTTATCTACACGATAAAAACGATCAAAAATATGATAGATATCTTCTTCAGGTATACCAATCCCATAGTCCTGTACTGTGAAAAATGCATGATCTTTCTCATATCCAACACGTATTTCAATTGGTAAGGTACTGTATTTTAAGCCATTATCAATTAATATAAACAATAGTTGCTTCATTTTTTGCTTTTCCGCAATTGCTATAACACTATCATTCGGAGTGTTTACAGAGATTTTTTGACCATAAGTATTCACGAGCAGTTTACTTGTCTCCCTACAAAGTGAAACAAGGTCTACTTTTTCTAAATCTATCTGCAATTCCCCTTCATGATTTGCAAGCATCAGCATTTGCTTTGTCATTTCTTTCATTCGGATTGCTTCTGAGTAGATTGCATCTACAGATTCTTCTATTAACTCCTGATTATTCATTCCCCATCGTTTAAGCATACTCGCATTGCTTTCAATAACCGTTAGTGGAGTTTTTAATTCATGAGAAGCATCAGAGACGAATTGTTGTTGCTTTTCAAAGTTTTGTGCTAGAATATCAATCATTTTATTGAACGTACTACCTAATTTGTATAATTCATCTTGTGATTGTGTTTTTAACTCCAGTTTTTTAAATATGCTTTTCCTTTGAATTTCCTCCATTGTCTCAATCATCGAATTGATTGGTTCTAAGAAAATATCACTAAGCATTCTACCCGCTATAAATGAAGGGATTAGAGTAATAAGTGAAGCCATAGTGAGCACGATCCTTAATATTTTTAAACTTTCATATGAAGATTCCAAACTTGCTGTAACTTCTAACATCATAATATTTTCATCGTGCCATATCATGGGAAAACTTGAAACTGCGTACTTTTTACTATTAACTGATTTAATTGCGACTGTTTGTGTATTAGTAAATTTAGGCTTACTATCTGCTAAATCTGTTACCTCTGTAATTGTTATGATAGAACTTGATTCTTCATTAATAACACGAATCATTCCATTTAATGGTAATCGAGAATTCAAAATATCGGTTATATTACTCTCAATAGTGACAGGTTTCAATACCTCGACAATATTTTCTACCTGCAGTCTTACATGATTTAATTTATCGTTCGTAGTTATTGAGTAAAATAAAAAGTAAATTGCCGTATTAATTAAAATACTAATCAAGAGCACTGAAACGGTTAAATATAAATGGATTTTACTTCGAATACTCAAGAACATTACTCCTTTAAAACATATCCAACACCACGGACTGTATGGATAAGGGGAGAATGGAAAGAATCATCAATTTTCTTACGCAAGTAGCTAATATAAACATCTACAACATTAGTCTCACCATAGTAATCAAAACCCCAAACTTGTGTTAAAATTTGCTCTCGGCTCAAAACATAGTTTTGATGCTTTATCAGATAGATAAGTAAATCAAATTCACGCGGTGTTAAATCTATATTTATAGAATTTCGAGTCACAACTCTAGTATTTTGATTTACTTTCAAATCATTAATAGTTAAAATTTGCTCTTCTCCTTTTTTCTCCATTATTTGGTTTATTCGTAGGCAAGCTCTAATTCTTGCTAACAACTCTTCGATCTGAAAGGGTTTTGTAATATAATCATTGGCTCCATGATCAAGCCCACTAACTTTATCGTAAATAGAATCCCTTGCTGTGAGTAAAATTATGGGTGTCATATCTCCAGAAGTTCTAATTCTTCGAAGAACTTCCATACCATTTATCTCGGGAATCATTATATCTAATAACACAAGGTTCCATTGCTGATTATTAAATAGTTCAAGGCCATCAATTCCAGTCTCTGCTGTTTTAACTTTGTATCCTTCATGTTCGAGTTCAAGTTTTATAATTCTAGAGATTTTTGCTTCATCTTCAATAATCAAAATATTTGGGATGAATTCCTTAAAATCTCCTGTTATATTTATACCAGCTAAAAGGTCTTTAGATATTGACACAACCTACTCCCCCTTCCAATAAAATAAACTTGCTCATTAGTGAACAATTAAAATCAAAAAAAGTGTTTTGTTTAATATAAAAATCAACATTTGTTTATAAGTATAAAATCATAACATATACTTTCAATCATCAAATTACGGTTTTTTGTTGATTACTGAACAAGTTAACTAAAAATGACTATTATATTTAATCAATTTTTTACTCAAAATTATGTTTGATAATTAATTTATTAATTTAATGAACAATATCTATTGATTTGTTCATTAAACAACAAACTGTTTTCAGTTAACCATTGAATGTAAGATATTACCTTTTATAATTATGTTTAGGAATCAATTTATGCTTGTATTTCAAGGGTTAAATAACACTTGTAACGCTTTCGATAAAACGAGAAAGGAAGTCTGTTACCTATGTACAACACTAATAAAATTTTAAAATGAGAATTCGTCTAAACTATTACCTATGTTTTATACAGGAGGGGAAGCGAAATGCCAAAAGCACTTGTAAATGGTGTTAATTTGTATAATTAAAAAACAATTTTCATGTTATTGCCTTAGACTCAAGAGGACATGGGAAATCTGAAAAACCATCAACTTTCACTCTGGAAAACCACGTGCAGGATGTAATTGCACTCATGGATTACCTTAAAATAAATAAAGCCTATATCCTTGGAATATCAATGTGGGTTGCTATATTGCACAAGGAGTTGCATTTAAAGCCCCTGAACGAGTTGAAAAATTGATTTTAGTGTGTTCAAAGTCGAACGGAGAAACCTCATCAATGGCGAGACTTTTCAAACAGAATGAATCAGAACTCAAAGGACTTATTATATCGAGGAGTGTAAATATGGACCGATTGAAAAAAAGCGAGGAAACATTCAAAAAGCTATTCGGAGATGGAGTACCTCAACATATGCTACCGATCCTGATTTTCAGGACATTCTGAACTATTTCATTTTTGGGGAAGTTTATTTTCAAGGTAATCTGAACGACAAGCAACACGAATTAATCACCCCAGTTGTGCTTTCCATCAACCAGACATTGCCTCATCTCAAGGCACAAGTTGGTGCGTCATTGAACGTTGAGTGTTTGTTGTATAGTTAAAAATGGGAGGGACGTTATGAAAAAGACTTTTTATTTAATGCGGCATGGGCAAACTTTGTTTAATGTAAGAAGAAAAATTCAAGGTGCTTGTGATTCTCCTTTGACAGAATTAGGAAGGGAGCAAGCAAAAGTAGCGGGTGAATATTTCAAAGACATCCATTTAGACCATGCATATTGCTCTACATCAGAAAGAGCTAGTGACACATTAGAAATTGTAATAAACAAACGCATGCTGTATACACGGTTAAAAGGTTTAAAAGAAATGAATTTTGGAACATTCGAGGGAGAAAGTGAAGATTTAAATCCTAAAGGACCAAATGCTTATGAAACGTTTTTTGTTCAATTTGGCGGTGAATCTAGAAACGACGTGAGAGAAAGAATGGTTAAGACTTGCACAGAAATAATGGAAAAGGAAGATCACAATATAGTATTAGCAGTATCACATGGCGGTGCTTGCTTCAATTTCTTAAGTGTATGGCAGAATCCGGAAGAGGTACTCGCAAAGGGAGTCCCGAATTGCTCTATCTTCAAGTATGAATATGAAGATAAAAATTTTAAATTAATTGAAGTAATTAGACCATAGTTTTTCATAATTACTAACTAACAATTAAATTAGGAATGGAAATATTGAGCTTATCTGAATCTAAACATTACGTTGTTTCACCCGCTACACAACTTAAAACCAGAAGCGTTTGTCACATCTAATGATACGTTCTTATGCTGGCTTTCTGGCGCTGGGTTTCTAATCAATTCACGAGGAACTATTGTTATGATCGATCCTGTTATTTCAATGGAATAAGAAAAATTACATCGTTTATGGAACTTCTATCAATTCATTCTAATGACATTCCTTCTTCAAGTAAACTGCCACGTTCGTATTAAAAGGTTAGCCAGAATGCTAAATATTTCTGGTTGACCGTTTTTTATTGGGTTTTATTATATCAGGAGTCAGGGTAGAACGTAACTGCCCGTGGGGCTTTGACCCCGTCATCTAAACGGTTCGCCCTATACCTGTAGAAACATGTTTGAGGCTGGTTGGGACTTAGATCTCGTTTAACAAGAGAAGTTGTGACACTGCATGGAGGAATTATGGGTACTTGCAAATTACTAGTTTAGGAGGAGGATTTAGAAATGAATCCAGTCATTGGTCTGGATGTTTCAAAAGGTGAAAGTCAAGTTCAGGCATTTTAGATAAAGGCAAACCATATCGAAAGAGTATTAAAGTTTCTCTTACTATTGAAGATCTTGATTTACTTGTAGAGTTTCTGGAGGTCGTAAAGATAGAAACAGGTAAGAAACCACCTATCGTCCTAGAATCAACAGAACATTATCATTCCTCTGTTGTTCATCGGAAAAAAGATCGCTGCAACGATTATTCAGAAATTGAGGAGATAGATCGATTTACTGATCCTAAAATGCTCGTAGCTTTCGCTGGAGTTGATCCTAGTGTATTCGAATGAGGTAAGTTTACAGCCACCAAAAACCGAATCACGAATAGAGGATCTAGTAGGCTTCGTCACGCATTATATATGGCTGTTTGTTGTGCGATTCATGACTGTCGTAAGAGCAAAACAAGTGATGAGATTATTCCTCGAAATAAGAAATTACGAGAGTTCTATGATAAAAAACGTCAAGAAGGAAAACCTTTTAGATCGGGATCCATTAAGCAAAACGTCGATACCCACCCTTCCCCATTTCAACATCTGAATTAATTGGGTGATACGTGGTGTTTACAAAGGCAATTAGTGTTAATAGAAGTTTTGCAAATGTCGTTAAGTAAATAGGAATTAACAAAAATACTCCCAATCCTTGTACCCAATGTGTGCACAAAAGTGTGCACAGACTTAACTTCTTTAATTGATTTTAATTGATCTAGATTGACTAACACCCTGCTAAAAACCTTGATATACCAGACTTAATTGTTTTTAATTGATCGTATTTTACTCATTTGTTTAATAGTTTTACCTCTGGCAGCGTAGAGGTCACTTCTCTTCACTAATAAGGAATCAACATCACAAAAAGGCCTTATTTAAAGAAAGGCCCTTACTACCTATACCAAAATTGAATGGTAAAATCTCTTTATATATTACCCATTTTAAGTTATGTTTACAGTTTTCAAAGGTGGTTAAACTATAGTATATTATGACGTATTATACTGACCATAATTTCTAAGGTCGTATTCAATAATCTCCTATACCGTACCGCTATCTATGGAAACTAAACGATAAGTTAAATTCTCGACTTTCCTAATAGATATTATGTAAACTAGAAAAAATGAATTTTATTGGATGCCTCTATTCTACTCTATTTTTGATGTAAAAGAAAAGGTCAACACTCTATAGAGAGCATTAAAGCAGTTTCATAAAATCAATGGCTTTGATTTGTCTTTCAGTAAAGGTCAATATTTCTATATTCAAGTTTTGCTCCTCCCAATGGCTTTTACTTAATCTTACATAATTATAAGCGAGGAGTCTTTCTTTAACTAAACTGGCTCTTTTGTTCAATAAGTAAATTTAACATAAAAGGGGCATCATTCCTTCTTGGATTAATGCCCCTTTTACTATGAGTATTTTTTTCACAAAGCTTCATTAGTAATTTTATAATTTTTATGATTGACTATGGTTGTAAGTGGTTGGTTTTTTTCTTTATTGTATCCATACTCAACAATGACAGAATTTTCTCTTACAACCGTAACATTTCCTTTATAGCTTTCCCCTTCACGCTTAAATAATATATTGTCCCCGATTTTAGCAGTTGCCATTTTATCACCCCGATCTTATTATTTTCAGCAAGGATAAAAAAATGCAGGAACAATTAAAATACAAACTGTAGTTATTGCGAAAAAAAGAAGGCTGCCGTAGCAACCCTTTGTTTAACAATAGCCACCTATTATTTAAGTATATCTGTTCACAAACTTGTAGCTTATATTTATTTATAACAGGAATGCTGCCCCTTTTGTTGAAGAAAAAGGCAGTATCAACGATCCGTTTCTTTAACTCTTGCCCCATTTATTTATCTTTTTCATTAACTGAAAATCATTCCCCGTGTTTGATGAGGAGGAATGTGAAAAGATGGAGGGAAAATAGCTTCAGTTATTATTTCACTCAAAATTTTGTTATAATAAAGTGTTTATAACAAAATTGAGGGGGAATATAATTTTTATGTCATTCGAAGTAGGAAGCAAGGTACAAGGTAAAGTAACAGGTATCACTAATTTCGGAGCTTTCGTAGAATTACCGGGAGGCTCAACAGGTCTAGTTCATATCAGTGAGGTTGCAGATAGCTATGTAAAAGACGTTAATGACCACCTCAAAGTAGGCGATCTGATTGAAGTAAAAGTGATTAGTGAGAAAGACGGAAAAGTTGCCTTGTCTATCAAAAAAGCTATTGATAGACCCGAAGGACAAACCTCTTCTTATTCACAACGCCCTCTACGACAAGGAAGAGGTGAAAGCCGTTCAGTAGGCAATTTCAAACCCAAGGAAAATTTTGAAGATAAAATGGCTCGTTTTCTAAAGACTAGTGAAGAGAATTTGTCTACTCTCAAACGGAACACTGGAGCAAAGCAGGGTGGTAGAGGCGGGAGACGGGGATAACGTACCCTGATTATTAAAATTTCATAACATAATTAAGGTAAGCCTCTATAATAACTGGCTTGCCTTCTTTATTTTATCTTTTATAGCTTTAGGTCGTTCAAACATAATTAGGTGAATTCGTGATTATGTGATACACTTTGTTTACCATTTGATTTACTTGCTTTCATTGTGCCCCGCTCATTCAGTGAGTGGGGATCTTTGTATGAAAAAAATAAAAACAGACTCTAAAAAGAGCCTGTTCTCGTTAGTTTTATTATTAAGCTTTACGCACGTTAGCTGCTTGAGCTCCACGTTGACCTTGCTCAACGTCAAAAGTAACTGCTTGACCTTCGTCTAAAGATTTGAAACCTTCGCCTTGGATAGCTGAGAAATGAACGAATACGTCTTCTCCAGCTTCACGCTCGATAAATCCGAAACCTTTTTCTGCGTTAAACCATTTTACTTTACCTTGTTCCATTTTGTTTCCTCCTGCTGTGTACTTTGCACACAATGTATTACTATCCTTGGACTCAGTGATCATCAAGACGAAAAGTTAATCTTACAATATCCTTTACACCGAACAAAAATAATTCTTCTAAAGTTTAACATTTATTAAAAGTATTTGCAAGAAGACAGAGATAAACGCCACCTTTTAGCTATATACAAAATGCCTCTTTTTCTTTTCTCTCTTAGAAACTGAAACCTATAGAAAATTAATGATTTGAAAAAGAACAATATTGATTACTCGTACTTTTTTATCTTATGCAAAATTACTTATGAGTAATTCATCTTAAATATTGTCTATCAATTCCTCAAAAATTAATTCTCCTTTGCACTCGCTAAGGGATACAACTTCCACTAACCTACTTCGATTGTTAAAAAAGCAAAAAAGCATCCATTATTTAAAGGATGCTTCCCGTCTCTTTGATTCATTTTGTTAACATTTTTTCCATGTCTGAACTCCTTCTTGTTATGTAAATGAAATTTAAAATGGTTTCCTGGTCTAGAAACCATTTTTGTAGTTGACCATATAGTTTTACCAATTCGTCTATCTCTTTTACGAAAGAAGAAAACAATTACTATTACTGTCTTAGTAGATGTAAAAAATTCTTAAAGATAGAGGTGAGATTGATTTTTTTCTTCTAGAAATAATGACTTTGATAATATATTGTATACCTAAAACAATGAAAGCCCTACCTCTCTTTCATCCTTACGGCTCCTTGTCCGTGCCAGTGTGAATCAGGATTTCAAAATCAAGTGACTATTTTATCGAGGCATTTGATAAACTTCAAACGTTCATAAAAGAAATTTAAATAATAAGGATAGATAAGATTGTAGAAATAACAAAAGAGGTTAATGCTCTAAAAGTGAGTTGAAGAAGTTGAATGTCTTTGAGATGATTTACTTTTAATAATTATATTCACAAAAAATCCAGGATATTTCCGGGAGTTGTAATAAATTATCTATAACTAACCTAACAGAAACTTTTTATTTGATTTTCGGTAATCCCTTTTATTAATCCTAGTTCGCTAATCAAAAATCCATGTGCGTCATCCAACATTTTTTTTTCGCTTGCGTTAAGTGCTTTTTCTTTCTTCATACGCATTAAATCACGTACAACTTCAGCGCCTTCTAATATTTTACCCGTTTTCATTTTGTCCGTGTTCACTTTATACCTTTGTTTCCACGGCAGTAATCTATCTGATTCTCCATGCTGAAAAATGTGTATGATATGTTTTAGTACAATTATGTCAGTAACTGGGCGTATACTTGAACTCGATATTTTACCCGTAGGAATCATGACTTGCATATTACTGATTAACATTTTTATGACATAGTAATGTTGTTTTTCCCCTGAGATTTCCTTTTCTTCTATGTCTTTAATTATACCTGCTCCGTGCATTGGATAAACAATGTAATCGCCAATTTGAAACAAATAATCCACCTCCATATATGGTAACCTTCTTAAGGATACCATATATAGTATTTTTTATCAAATTTTTTATTTTATCATAAATTAACATTTATCGTCAACTGCTTTTTCTTTGAAAATCAAAAAAAGCAAAAATAATAGGATTCCAGTCGGATTACAAATAAAGGGTAGAAGGGAGCTGCTTCGTATTCATTTTTGACCCATTGAATATACAATAACCTCATTTAGTAAACAAACATAATAATTGTTATTCAACAAACGCCCCCTTTACTTTAAGTGATTTTTTTCACAAACTACTATTAGTAGTACTTTATTCTTTTATGAAATCATTAACGGTTTCGCTTATTTCTATGAAACGAGTCCAATGTAAATAATGGTGTCCTTCAAATATTAATAGTTTATTTGCACTTCCATTTTCTAGTTGTTCTCTATAAAAGGTAACATTTGATTTCCCCTCATTATTTTTATTTTCTTTCGCAGTAAAAATCATTACTGGTATGTCAGACGGGAATTTCATGGCTGCTGTTTTCTCAATATTTTCTTTTATCTCGTTCGCTTCATCTACTACATTCCTATTGTAACCATTCCAAGAAGAGATGACTTTTGTCATCCTTAAGTTTTCATTAGAATAAGTATCCTCTTCAGAAATAGGAAGAAAATCGTCCGAATTCATATAAATTGCTAGTCTTGCTATCCCAGTTGGTGCCAAATAACTAAAAAAATTAGGCATAGTAGGAGCAGATTCACCAAAATATTCTAACGCCTGTGGTAAGGTTGGATCTATTCCTACAATGGCTTTTACTTCTTCTGGATATTTATTCGCATAATACATACTATAAATTCCAGAGATTGAATGAGGCATTAATATATATGGTCCTTTTATATTCGCTAACTGTAGAGCAGTTCTTATTTCACCAACTATGTTTTCCACTGTTCGTTCTTTTTTGGTTAAATCACTCCAACCGTATCCAAATTCTTCCACTACAATAACCTTATTTTCCTTTGCTAATTCATTAACCAAGGGTTCAAAGTCAAGTACAGGTGCTGTGGTTCCAAGACCACTTAATAAGACGATTGTATTCTCACCTTCACCCTTAGTATAGATGTGCATATTCTCACCATCTAATTCAACCAATTCTCCTAATACAGGGTATTTGTTTTGTTCATACACAGTCAAAAAGTTACTGAACACAAACAAAATAACAAATATTGCTGCTATAGCTAATAAGATGTTTCTTAGTACAATTGAAATTCTAATCTTCTTTTTAATAACCATGTTTTCACTACTTTCTCTCAGAGTATTATTTAATTAATTTTGATATTCTCCTTTCAATCAGAACCCCATCAAACAATATTTTCCAACCACTTCTTAGTCCATTTTACTATTTAAGGTAATAGTAGAAATCACCCCTGAGAAATATCTTCATTTCAGCCTTAAGGCGTATTAATAGATTAGACTCATTTAGAAGATAAAAAATGGCTTTACTCCCTCTAGGGAATAAAGCCAAATATTTCTTATTGAACAAACCTGCTCTTTAGTCGAATAGAAAAATCGATATCTCCCTCTATGGAAGAATCGCCCCCTTTACTTTAAGTACAATAATTCATAAATAGATCAATAACACTCTTTTCTCTTTAAGTTTTCTTCATTTTTCTGTTAATAGCGTTCATCTCTAATATGCTCTATTTATTCATGGTTCCAATTTTTATGATCAATCCAATATTTTGTTACAAGGAACGTCAGTAAGATGCAAAAAAACGATGTGAATAGATTTCCAAT
>NZ_JBPCCH010000033.1:0-17824 GCF_050971805.1 Robertmurraya mesotrionivorans
AGGACAAAATGTATAACAAAATAAGGAGATTTTCAAACGTATTTTTATAAAAAGTGACAGGTATCTGAACCCGTTACTTTGATAGCCGGTTTTTTTGTTCTTCAGCTAAAGAAGGTTGTGTAAAAAGGTGAAACTTAAAGCTGACATTCTTAATTAGAAAGTCAGCTTTTATGTTGGGAACTTGTCATTGTGTTTGTGGCGCAGCCTTATAATAAATGCTGAAATAAACCTGTTATATAGGATAGTGCTTTTATAGTGAATGATTTTACCCAACTTACTTTACCTGGTTTTAAGTTGGGGTCCTCTATATACGATTCGTCCTTTGCTACTTTTAAGCTCTTTTTAAAGTATTGGTTCATTTCCTTTTCGAGATTTGTGGTAAATTCCACGCTATCAATGACGACCATGGACTCGGTATTCAAAAAAGCCGACCTGGCATCCACATTAAATGCTCCAATGGCACTCAATCGATCATCAAAGATAAATGTTTTGGCATGTATGGAGTCTGGCCCTTGATATTCCATTACGTTTATACCCTTTTTTACCATTCCGTTGATATGCTTTATATGCCCTGAATAAGCCATTACATTGGCTGTTGATGCCATGGAGTTCGTCAAAATCGTTGTCTTTTCCGGTGGTATTTGTAACGAATCCATATAGGTTCGCATTGGTTTTGTTGGAATCACATACGGGCTTTGAATGACTAAGGACTTTTTCGAATTCTTCATGAGATTCGTTAAATCATACCATGCCCAAGGTTCTTTATTAAATCTTTGTATAGGATTATGAATAAAGGTGACTTTTTTAGTAGGAAGGGATAATTTCACCCAATCATAATAAGTATTGAATAATTTTTTATCCGTTTTTCTCAAATTCTCTAGTTTCTGTTTTAATTGATGAGTGGCTTCTTTTGCTTTCTTCTGTTGGCGTGGTGATAGCTTATGAATAGGAACCTTTGTAATGGGATGGTCCCAGACTTCATTAAAGTAGCCTTCCATTTGATTCAAAACACTGTCTTCCTTTGTCGTGGGATTCGTATTAATGATCAGAACATCTCGGTCATTCGTAGGGGATTTTTCCCCTTCTTGAATAAAATAACGATTCCCGATATTTCTGCCGCCGATCAGTGCATACTTATTGTCGATAACAAGGATTTTATCATGAAGGCGATTATTCCATGTCCAAGGTAGCAAAGGATTAAAGGGTTCATAAAATCTAACATCGATATTTGGATGATTGATTAAGGCATATTGAAGATCTTTTAGACCAAATCTAAGACCATGGAAAATTCCATCCAAAAGGATTCTTACCTTTACGCCACGATCGGCCGCATCCAAAATCATTCCGAATATTAAATCGGTAATGTATCCTTTGTGAATCGCATAATAGGCGACATCAATAGACTCCTGTGCATTTTCCATTAAATTCACACGGGCAACCCCTGAATACGTTTTTTCTTCCAGCAGAATGACACGATCCTGGGATGCCTCATTTCCATAGAATCTTTCCACCTTATGATCTTTTTTATAGGCGCTACTAACCTGTGGATAATTAACTTTAAAAATAACAACGGCGAATATGGTAATGTACAGTAAATAAAAGATGAGAATAATCATAACCGCACTCCTAACTTTTTTTATTGAATGAACCTCCTTTCTAGCACATAAAAAGCCACAATAATTGTTAATAGTTTGTTCAACATTTTTTACAATATGAAATAACTTGGATTAGAAATGAAAAAAAGCCACGCCCTTATAAAAAATAGGGTAAGTTTGTAAAATAAACCCTTATGTAGTTCAGACAATAAAAGAACCCTTGTTTTCTACAACTAAACAAGGGTTCTTAAGGATACTTAAGTCTACTGTTTCCTTCTAAAAGGTTCAACAAACAAGCATTGATACAGGTAGTTAAGGATTGCTACTGCAATGCTTAAAAGGAATAGTTGCTTTCGGCTCATTCTTACCATTTTATATATTCCGATCTTCTCTGCTAGGGTAGTTATTGGGTAAGCAAATAAATAGTCAGCAAACACATTGGTAGTTAGATATAACCAAAATCTTTTATACGTTAATTTGAAGATCCAAAAGTTTAGGATTGTAAATGGCCCAAAAACAAATGATATATCTGTTGCTAATTTTGGAATAATAGGGTTTTTGACTTTCCACCATTTTAACTCTCGGGATAACTCACTTATTAGTGCAATTACTAAGTCACTAAAAATAATAGTAGGCAGGAAGCGAAAAAAAGAAGATTTACCTAACTTTACTACAGAAAACCAAGGTAATATGAGCAACAAATACATTTTCCACTTTTCCTTCATTTGAATACCTCCTAGTTTGGAAAAATATTTGCATGCATGCTAATCTAATGCGTACTTTGTTATTTTGCCTTATAGTAAAATTAATATCCTATTTGTAGGGCTAATAACAATCTTAAAGCAAAGATTGTTAATGCTCATTTGTATGGACTTTTGATAAGCAAAAAGCAATATCTAAGTTGACATTGCTTTTTTTGCTTCTGATATTGTGAAGAATAGGGGAGATTCCATCTGTCTATCTATAAACCTAATGTTTTATTCGGTACCTTAATTCTGAACGTAATATGATCATTTTTTAAATCAAAGCTTTGTACCTTTACTTTAAAGTTACTTTTCACTTCCATTTGTGTTACGCCAATATAGATCAGTTGATTTTTAGGATCAATTTCAACCCATTCAGGCGTTATTAATTCTTTCTTCACATATTCAAGAATCTTCTTTTCTGGCAATCCCAATAATCCAAGTGACATATCCGATGCATACAACACGAGGTCTCCGTTTTCTTGTACCGATGGTTCTAATGTGATTGATATTGGTATATCGGTCTGGAAGGCTTCGATTGACCCCAACAATTGAACATTTTCATCCAATTTGACTGTATATTTATCATCTTTATCCTTCATGAAATTATCTACATATTCATTGACAAGTTCATTCAAATTTTGCTTACTCGAAGTAATCGTAAATTCGGCTCCGGGTTCATCTTCAATTAATTCTTTACTAGGTATTTCTGTATCTGATATGGGCCATAGTAAAAAAATAAAGAAAAATAAAACAAAGCATACATTTACTCCAACGATACCTAAAAATAGTTGTTTCCATGACGGTTTTGTTTTTATTTGTATTTTCATCGACTTCACCTTCTATTTGATATCCTCATGTGGTAAATCAGTTTCTTCATCATATTTATTTAAATACTCAAGAACGCGCTGTGCCATTAATTTATACCCACTGGTATTTGGGTGAAAATTATCATAAGCTAATAGGTTGATGGTAGAATTAGAGAATAAGTCTTCTGTAGGAATATAGTATACATTCTCAAACTCTTCTGTAACTGATTCACTTGCTTGATTCCAATCATTAAGAATCATGTCTAGCTGCTCAATATTACCAAAGTAACGCTCAAATGGATTATAAAATCCAATCAAATAGATTTGAGTATCTGGATTTAATTCATTTATTTTATTAAAAATAGCTGTTAATCTCTCAACATATCTAATTTTTTCTTCTTGAAATGGCTCTATATTAAGGTTTGTATAATTACTTCTAACAACTTTCATAATATCATTTGCACCGATTGTGATTAAAACGATATCCGCATCCTTTATAGCTGATGAAATCTCTTCTTCTTCCAACCTTTTTAACAATTGGTCCGTTCGATTTCCTCTTTTTCCGAAGTTCTCAATGGAAATATTCATATGATTATCTTCGAATGTGTGTTTTAAAATTCCTACATAACCGCCACTTTCTGTTTCATCTCCGACGCCCTGAGTTAGTGAGTCACCAATAGAAACCATTTTTTTATCATGACTAAAAAAAGTAATGGCACCTTCTATTATTTCTCTGACTTTCTCTTTTACCGTCTCTGCTACGGGTTTATCATCAATGTCAGTTGCTGCTTCTTGTTGTTCTTCTTCCTCCGCTGTAGTATCAACAGAATGACTATCTTGTTCGTTATTAACATTTGATACAACACTCACAGGTCCTTCCTTCAGTTTACTAAAAGACGGAAGAAATAAATAAAGAAGGAAACATGCTAAAACCACACTAGATGTACTGATCCAAACCTTCCTTTTCTTCAAGTAATCACCACCAGTTTATATTAATATCGGTGTCTTCTGCATTTTAATAAGCCAACATATTATTTTATCATTCAATGACTAGTAAAATAAGAGAATTATATATATTTATCACTATTTTAAGGGATTTAAACTTTCGAACATTTTTATCAATTTTTCTACCACAGTATTCAACTAATGTCCTTAGTGAAACTCGTTTTAAAAAGGCTGTCATACCCAATGGCCCTGCACGGATAAAATCACTGAGTAGTTAAATAATGTAATATTGTGGTACAAATCTAATGAAACTTATGAATAATAGACACTTACTATGGAACAAAAAAACGAGCTACACCATAGATCGTAAGGATTTGCTTATCGCTTAGACAATAAACGATTATTTGTGAAATAATGATACTGCTAAATACCGTAGTGGCAACGTTGGATAGAATTGAAAAAGCTAACAAAGCGACTAATGGTTCATTAGAAGGCATTGTATTCCTTCTATGGATTTATATGGAGTAGTTTGTGGGATTCTTTACAGGGATGAAAATCTGTAAAACATTTGAAACATTAAAGCCAATTATTAGTTTATTCAACCATAATATTCCTGAATAGAATGTAAATATTTGTCGATTTTTAATAGTGGGATTTTTTTGTAATTAATGGTAATATCTGTAATAGCTACATAATATTACAAATTTCGGGAGGTATGGAGAAAAATGAAAAAATTGAAAGTTACTATTCTTGCATTAATTATGGCTTTGAGTATTCCGGCCATGGCTCTAGCTGCGGTAAATGTAAATAATGGAGCATTAAAATATAATGGTGGCCAAAATGATACAACAGTATACAGTGAAATTTGGGACAATATGACTTCTTATAGGGGCACAACAGAGGATAATGTGAATTATGGAGTTATTGCATCTGTTAAAGTTGGAAGTAATACCTATACATCTCAATGGCGTGTAGGATATGCTTATAAATCTGCTAGTAGAGTATGGTATGCAAATGAATCATCGCATTATAACTATGAAGTTATTACGACAAAATACTCATCAACTACCTGGGGGAAAACATATTAATAGGTTATTATAATACATTTTTATCTATTATGTAGCTAAGTTTAAATAGTTGGATATATATATCATATATATATCCAACTATTTAATTTGTTTAGAAAATAGTAAATTATATAATAAATAAAATAAATGATCTATAAAGAAGATGAAAGGAAATACATATGAAAAAAATATATACAATTTATTTGACTGGATTTATGATTATTTTTTCCTATATATTTACCTATTCTATATATGAAATTTATGGGCTTAACAATCTTGGAGATACTTCATTAAGTCAATACGAAATAAAGTATAATTCCGGAGAGGAATTAATAAAAGTATATAACGGTCTGATTGAAGAGGACGCTGTATTTCAAATAGTAAAGAATCCTATGTCAGAGGATAAAAATACATATTATGATATTTACCATACCGATATAAATTCAGTTAAAAAATTTGTTGGGATTTCAAATAATGTTTATCGCTATTTTCAAATGACAGTAGATGAGTTTGGTGATAGTAACGGATATTTTTATACTAATTTGTCTTATGATAACATTTTCGGAATTTCACAAGCAGCGGGAGTGGAAATAAGTCCAGTAAGTGGAAAGAAATTGTCTTATTCTAATATTTTTGCGAATAATTTTTTACAATTTCTCATATTGGGCGTAACTACATTGACGATTTTGTACATATATACAATATTCAGATATAAAACGAATGCTGTAAAAAAGTTAGCAGGATTTTCTCCTTCTAAAATAGTTTTTACAAATATAAGGGAAACTATAATAATAGAAGGAATCCTTATAACTGTATTGATTGTTGGATACTCTGTGTACTTTTGGTTAAACGATAAATTTTCTTGGACATATGTAATATTCTTATTCTTATTCTTATTATTAATTAGTATCATTACAATGCTACTTTTATTATTATTACAACATTTTATTAGAAAAATTGACATTGTCGACGTATTAAAAAACAAAGTTTTTTCAATAAGGCTATATATAATTCTATTTATAATTAAAATTATGTTAATTGTTGCCGTAACATTTGTAATGAATATTGGTCTTAATTATTATGGACAGCTAAATGAGGCATATAAAAAAACTGATGAGTACAAAATTTTAGATAAGCTTTATTCTTCCCACGGCAGAAATTCAGATGAATACGATAAATTAATAAATAACCCAGATAAATTGGAAGAAATCGCTAATAATGTAAAGGAAATGTATTTAAAGAACAATGATCAAGCGTATGTAATGTTTGATCCTGTTCGAGAAACTTTCCATGAACAATTCCTGGCAATGTTGGGTATGACACGGGAAGAGATTATGAATTCATACGAACGGAACTATGTGATTCTAAATAAAAATTATATAGAAGAATATACCGATGTCGAAGTGGAGTGGAACTTTGATGAAAAACTTCCAACCATTTTAGTACCAGAAAAGTACAGGGAGTTTGAAGGGGATATTAAAGAAATATATGTAGAAATGTATAACTCATCCTTAAATTATAATACAAGATACGGGATAGAAGTTGAAGAAGTTCGTATCACCGATATACAAATTATTTATATTAAAAATGGATTCAAATATAAGATATTAAGCTCAATCCCATATGAAAATGAAGTAGATATTGAACTAACCGATTCTATTATTGTATTGGATAATGGAAGTTTTGGAAGTGGATTCTATTACGATATGTTGGGTGCTTCTGAGTTAGCATTTCAACTAAAAGATAGAGATGAATTCAAAAACTTGTTAATCCAGTATGATCTAAACAATTTATATATGGCGAATACTTTGTTGACACCATTCGAATCAGTGATTAGTAGTTATAAATTTCTGTTGGATCAAACGAAACTTTTTGTTTTTCTGTTTACAATCTTATTAATTTTTATTATTTATATATCAAATTTTATCGATATGATTGTTAATGGAAAAATATATGCTACTCGGTATGTGCTAGGGTATCCAACACTGGGAAATTTAAGGATGAATATAATCATTACTATTGTTTTATTAGGTGTGGCCATTACTTTGTTTATATTAAAAATTAATATTATTATTTTCTTGATGTTTATTTTATATGATTTGATAACAATGCTCTATTTGTATAAGAGACTAATAGTAAATCAATTAGATAAAGTATTGAATGGAGGTCATTGATTTGGAAATCGTAAAATTAGAGAATATCTGCCAGGAATTTAAAGGGAATAAGGTGGTGGATAATGTTAATTTTTCTATAAGAGATGGTGAAATGGTTGCAATTATGGGGAAGAGTGGGAAAGGTAAAACTACGTTATTAAATATAATGGGATTAATTGCAAAACCCTCTTCTGGAGACTTACATTTATTTAATGAGAAAAATGTAGACATTAACACAAAAAATGCCATGCTATTAAGACGGCATAAGATTGGTTATTTATTTCAAAATTATGGTTTGGTAGAAGATGAGACAGTAAAATGGAATTTAAATATTGCATTAGAGTATAAAAATTTGTCGAAAAGAGAACGAGTTCTAAGAATTAAAGAAGCATTAAAGATTCTTAACTTAGAAGGATTAATAGAGAAAAAAGTATATATGTTAAGTGGAGGAGAACAACAAAGAATAGCCCTTCTAAAACTTTACTTACAAGAAAGCCAGCTAATATTGGCAGACGAACCCACGGGTTCGTTAGATGAAGAGAATCGTGATGTTATTATTAAAATGTTAAGGGACTTTAATAATGAGGGAAAGACAATTGTTATTGTAACTCATGATAATCATGTTGCTCAATCCTGCAATAGAATAATTAATCTATGAGATAAATATTAAAAGTCTGAAAAAAACAGGCCATCGGAAATCCGCTGATTGGCATAGGAACAACTAAAATAAAAAAGTTTGAAAGTTATTCTACTTAAAAGTAACTGGGGGATTCATCTAGGAAGGATTGAGGCTTCTTTTTGTTGAATTTCCTTATTTGAGAAAAGGAGCATGTTAGCTCAATAATCCTTTAATTCAACTAATAAAGGTTGTGTAATAATTTTATTTACATATTTATGCAATTCATTATAGGGGGAGGGGTTTGTGAATTTGTTTTGTGAATCCGAAAAACTAGATGACTATTTACTCGAATTAAATGAAGTTAATTATTCTAATCCAAAAATAAAAAAGAAAGCAGCTGAACTTTTCAATCCATCTCAAACGGAAATTGAAAAAGCTAAAATAGCTTTTGAATTTGTTCGTGATGAAATTTCTCATTCTTGGGATATTCAATCGAAGCGAGTTACTTGTAATGCTTCAGACGTATTAAACTTTAAAGAGGGAATATGCTATGCAAAGTCACACCTATTAGCGGCTTTATTGCGTTCACAGGGAATACCAACAGGTTTCTGTTACCAAAGATTGATGTTATTTGATACTCCAGATAAAGGGTATTGTATTCACGCTTTAAATGCTATCTTCTTTAAATCACTTAATAAATGGATTAGGGTAGATGCTCGTGGAAATAAAAAGGAAATTGATGCCCAATTTTCAATTGAAGAAGAAAAATTAGCTTTTGCCATTAATGAAAAACTTGATGAAAAAGATTATCCAGTTATCTATGCTAAGCCTCATCCTAAAATTGTGACTGTTTTAGAAGAAAATACAAATACAATAGAAATGTATAAACATCACTTGCCAAAGGATTTGTAGTTGTTTCACGAACGGCGTCTTTAGTACAACAATAAAACAAGGAGCCTAAACAAGTTTTTATGTACAACTTGTATGTTTCGACTTTTACTAGAATAAAGAAGCAGGCAAAACTCCCATCTACATGGAGTTTTGCCTGCTTCTATTTATATATATTAAGCGCTATGCTCAGCGATAGCGTTAGCTTTAGTTACTTTTAGATCAAAACGATCAGCATTCATTACCTTCACCCAAGCAGCGATGAAGTCTTTAACAAATTTCTCTTTGTTATCTTCTTGAGCATACACTTCAGCGATCGCACGTAAAATGGAGTTTGAACCGAACACTAGGTCCACTCTAGTTGCTGTTTTTACTACTTCACCTGTGTTACGATCACGTCCTTCATATACGCTTCCGTCTACAGGTTTCCATTCTACACCCATGTCGAGTAAGTTCACGAAGAAATCGTTTGTTAGTGTTCCTACACGATCAGTGAATACACCGTGATTAGTACCACCATAGTTAGTACCTAACACACGCATACCACCAATAAGAACAGTCATTTCTGGTGCTGTAAGGCCAAGAAGTTGTGCCTTGTCTACAAGAAGCTCTTCTGAAGTAACGCTGTACTCTTTCTTCTGGTAGTTGCGGAAACCATCAGCAACAGGCTCTAGTACGTCAAAGCTTTCTGCATCCGTTTGTTCTTGTGTTGCATCACCACGTCCAGGAGCAAACGGAACTGTTACATCAAAACCTGCTTCTTGTGCAGCTTTTTCTACTGCAGCAGAACCACCTAGTACAATTAGGTCGGCAAGGCTGACATTCTTATCAAGATGCTTTTGAATGTCTTCTAGTACAGAAAGGACTTTTGTAAGTTGTTCTGGTTGGTTTACTTCCCATTCCTTCTGTGGAGTAAGGCGGATACGGGCACCATTTGCGCCACCACGATTATCTGAGCCACGGAAAGTACTTGCTGAAGCCCAAGCAGTTGTCACTAGCTCGCTGATTGTGAGTCCAGAGTCAAGGATCAATACCTTGATTTTTGCTACTTCTTCTTCAGTTAATTCATAATCAACCGGTGGTACAGGATCTTGCCAGATAAGATCTTCTTCTGGAACTTCTGGACCAAGGTATCTTGCTTTAGGACCCATGTCACGGTGTAAAAGTTTGAACCATGCGCGAGCAAATGCATCAGCAAACTCATCAGGATTTGCATGGAAACGACGTGAAATCTTCTCGTAAATTGGGTCATGACGCAATGCTAAATCCGAGGTAAACATAACCGTCGGAACTTTCTTAGATGAATCTGCTGCATCTGGTGCCAGATCTTTTTCAGCTGGATCTACGGCCATCCATTGATATGCCCCTGCAGGACTCTTCGTCAACCACCATTCATATCCAAACAATAAATCAAAGAACCCATTATCCCACTGTGTTGGATTCGCTGTCCAAGAACCTTCAAGACCACTTGAGATCGTGTCACGGCCATTGCCAGTACCGTGTGAACTTAGCCAACCTAGGCCTTGTGCTTCAATAGGAGCTGCCTCTGGATCTGGACCAACATGAGCTGCATCTGCTGCACCGTGTGCCTTACCAAAAGTATGGCCCCCAGCGATTAGTGCAACGGTTTCTTCGTCATTCATTCCCATACGGGCGAACGTTTCGCGAATGTCATGTGCGCTTTTTAATGGATCTGGCTTGCCATTTGGACCTTCTGGGTTTACATAAATAAGTCCCATTTGAACAGCAGCAAGTGGATTTTCAAGCTCACGTTCACCAGTGTAACGGTTATCACCTAGCATTTCAGTTTCAGAACCCCAGTAGATGTCTTCTTCTGGATGCCAAATGTCTGCGCGTCCGCCACCAAAACCAAATGTCTTTAAGCCCATTGATTCAAGTGCAACGTTTCCTGTTAGAAGCAATAAGTCAGCCCAAGAAATCTTGTTACCATACTTTTGCTTAATTGGCCATAATAGCCTACGTGCTTTATCAACGTTTACGTTATCAGCCCAGCTGTTTAGTGGAGCAAAACGCTGATTGCCGGTTCCACCGCCACCACGGCCGTCACCAGAACGGTATGTACCAGCTGCGTGCCAAGACATACGAATAAACATTGGACCATAATGACCATAGTCAGCTGGCCACCAATCTTGACTGTCTGTCATTAAATTGCGAAGATCTTGCTTTAGAGCCTCGTAATCTAACTTTTGAAATTCTTCTGCATAATTAAAATCTTCTCCTAACGGATTAGATTTTTTGTCATGTTGACGTAGTATATTTAAGTTTAATTGATTTGGCCAAAAGTCTTTATTTGTTGTACCACTTGATTTAGGAGTAGTCGTGCTGCCGTGGTTAAACGGGCATTTCCCAGCGTTTGTAGAGCTAAAACCTTCCATTATCTCAATCTCTCCTTTTGTAAAGTAAGTATTAGAATAATTACATCTATGAAAATATAATTATTACTTTATAGTTATTATAAAATAAGATTCATTAAATTGAAAGAAATATCTTGTGAAGAATATAAAAAAATGAATTTCTATCATAATTAGTAGGATTATCTAGTTAATATATATGTTTTAATTGGAGTAAAAGAAGTCTAATCTTAAAGAAAATTAGAAAGAATAATTGAGAATAAGAGTGTATAGGGATTTTTAGATGAGAATGATACTTTCTGATAACAGTTGAAAAATGTAACTTACTAGCATTTAGTGATGCCAAACAGAGTCTTCCAAAGAGTTCTTTTTGTTAAAATAAGATTATTAGTAAGAATAAATAAGAGGTGGCTGTATTGGATTCTAAAACATTGAATAAAATCAGAACAGGAATAGCTCAAGGATTAAAATACGAGAGAGAGTTACAAGAAAAAAGGGAGCAGAAGTTGTGGAGAAATGTTAGTGAGCCTTTTCAATTAGAAAGTGTGCTTAACTCTCTTTCAAAAACTGAATTGGATAAAATACGTAAGAATCTTGATTTAAAAGGAATCAGTGGCTTGAATAAAGGTGATTTAATAAAGGAACTGGTGAGTGCCATTCCAAACCATTTACCCAGGATTCTTTCTAGATTTGACAAAGAAAGGTATGTTCTTTTAAAAAATATAGTGAAAAATTCAGGTAAGCTCCCATTGCCAAGGAATGTATCTGTGAAAAAAGTGGAGGCATTGATGACTTGGGGAGTAATCTTTCCCATCCATTTAGAAGGAGGTAAAGGATTAGCTGTCCCTAGTGAAATTATAGAACAATTTTATGCGTTAGAGTGTCAGGAATTTCAAAAAATTATTGACAGAAATACAGAGTGGATTCACCTATCCCAAGGGTTGCTTTATTACAATGGGATCATGAGCCCTAAAGTGTTAGTTAACAAGGTGAGCGACTTATTGAAGCAAGAAATAGATTTCTTAGAATTTTTACATGTATTTACTAGTGCAAGCGACTATTATAAGCAAACCACTGAATCAGCCTATGGTCTAGTGGATAAGAGAGTGTTCGACCAGAAGGAGATATTTCTTGAAATTGAAAAGCGACCAAGTATAGACTATTACCCTTTTACAAAACAGCAACTCTTAAAAGCAGGTAAACCAGGATACGTTGAAAAAACAAGAGAAATGAAAAGCTTGATTCAATTTTTACAACAGTATTATGATGTGACAGCTGAGGATACGGAGGATCTTGCAGAACAGTTAAATATCATGATATTTAATGATGGTAGTTTGAATCAAGCGGTAGAATATTTTCAACAACGAATCGAATTTCCTGATTTGGAATTCGTCCACGAACTCGCTTATCATCTGACAGAATTATTTAATCACTCTAGAAGGTGGATCTTGAAAGGTCACACACCGAGGGAAATCTCTCAAGGGAGCAAATCAAAGAATGCTCCACCTGCAGTTCTAGCCAATCCTCAACCTTCATCCAATGTGATTGACTTCAAAAGTCGGAAGGCAATCGGTCGTAACGATCCATGTCCGTGTGGCAGTGGTAAGAAGCATAAAAAGTGCTGTCTGAAGTAGCCTAATGTCACTAATACTAAATCTTTATCAATCATTCACAGCTTTCGTGCCAGCTTGGACTTATTACCAAAAAATATGAGAGTAATAGTAGACTACATTAAGAGGGACCGGATATGAACATTTATAATTTTGAGAGTTATATAAACAAAACTATTTTAGACAGAGGGTACAGCTATTACAATGAAGGACATGTCGTAGAATCCTATAAACAAGGTGAAAACGAATTAAATAATGCTTTATAAGCCAAAAAGAGCCGTTATGGCTCTTTTGAGATTATGGGGATGAGGCCATTAAAATGAAATGTTAAGTAATTGGAGAGTATGTAGCGCATTGTCCAAAAAAAGAAGGAAAATATAAAAGATTGGAGAATAATTAAAATTAGATTGTGAGGGAGGTGTTGATGATTTGAAAAACTAATATTTTGATTGTATATTTGCTTAGGAAGGTTGTGATACAGAGCTCTGCACAGATTTTTCCTCATCTAGTTAATGTTAATAACTCCATTCTATCAGCCAACACTATATGTTTTCCACGATTGCCTCAAAATTCAATTTGCCCACACTACCCTAATGAATAATTCGTCCCTATATAGTTAATAGAAAGGAAGATGTTTTTGGAGAATCAATCGAATAAAGTGGTACTTTTTTCTGAAAAAATAAATGAAGAACTACTAGGAATTACTAATGATTTGATGTATTTTGCTTTAGAACAATATGAAAATGAAATTATGCCAGAATTAGAGCTTTTTTTCGACCAGTTTCCTTTAACTGAGGAAGAAAAAGGATATTATTACCCGTATTATTTTTGGTGGAAGGTGTTTTGTTCACGGAGTACTATTACTAACAATAAAACCATTTACCAAATGTTTTTACACAAAAATCGGTTCAAGTTTAAGAAGAAAAATCAACTCATGAGAACACTATTACAGTGGCAATATGTGATTCCAAGCTATTTTTATATAGAGAAAAAGGCATCTCAAAGGGTATTCGGCCTATTTGATATCTTTGATTACCGCGATTATAAAGTCGTAATTGTCCCCCAAGAAACGTTTACACATCCAGCTAGCAATGATGTACTTGCTGGAATGGTACTCCCCTTAGCTGATGGCGGATATTTTTCCGTAATTGACTTCTTCATTATTCCCGAAAAGATAAGAGCCCCATTAATTTCAAAACTCATAAGCTTCTACCAAAGTAATAGTACTATTAGTACGGGAGAATTTTTTTCTAGACATTATCCTCTAATGCTAAAAATGACGATTGATCATTTAATGGAAAATAATATGAAGGTACATTGATTTATTTAGGTATTATTCTTAAAATGCTTATTGAACTATGTTCACGTGGTTTGTGTGTATATAATAATGTTAGAATAATGTTATTAGGGAGGAAGAATATGAATATCAAGCCTTCAACAACGATTCGTCAAGACTATAACGGATTTTCAAAATATTGTCATGAATTGGATGAACCCGTGGTACTCACTCTTAATGGAGAAGCTGATTTGGTTGTCATGAGTCATGAAACTTTCAGAAGGATGGAAGCCCGGAATAAATTATAATCTAAGCTCCTAGTTGCAGAAAAACAGGTTGCACAAGGGTCTGAATTAATAAATCATGAGCAATTAATTGAAGGCATTCGGAGAAAAATCAATGAAGCAAAAGAAACAAATTAAATATACCCCTGCTGCAACTGATGATATGCATGAGATTTTTTCTTATATTTCACATGATAATGTCTCTGCAGTCGAAACTCTCCTTGAGAAACTAAATGCTCAAATAGAAAGACTTGCTGACTTTCCTCATCTAGGAACCGTGCTTTCTGAAGAAAAATATACTCATGTTGAGCGGGGATTTCGCTTTATTGTCGTTCATCCATTTAATTTTTTACAAAATTTAGGTGATTCAATTATTATTTATAGAATACTTCATGGGCGAAAAGATTATCTTCGTGACTTATTTGATGATTTCTATAATGGAAAGTAATTACCATGTAAGTAGTAAATTTAACACTTTTTAAAATGCGCATCCAATTGTTAGACACAAATAACAGTTGGATGGGCATTTTTTTGCCTAAAATCATTAGGACACAAAGTGTAGATCTAGTGCCCGCCGATACCAGAATTTAGTAGAGTAAGGTCACTAAGTCTTGAACGTAAGTTTTCTATACCACCTACACATACCGATCCCGACCAGATAACATCCCAAATACCGTTAAAATAACCGATACGACAATCAGCATAATTAGAGGAATTGTCCATGCATGTGTGAGGTCATATAAATATCCGATAAACAAAGGACCGACTGCTGCAAGAACATATCCTGTTGATTGGGCCATCCCCGATAAAGCTGCCGTCTGTTGGCCGGTTTGGGTGCGGAGTCCTATATAAGTAAGAGCTAACGGAAAGCTTCCGCCCAATGCTATTCCAATAAAGATGATACTTACGATTAGAACCGGATAAGTTGAACCGAGCAATAATCCGCTATACCCTAGTACAGCAAACAGTCCTAGGAAAAAAGAGAGCCACACCTGTGACTGAAAACGACCGGCAAGGACCGGTATAACAAAGCTTGCGGGCAATCCAACGAGCTGGGTAAAGGATAGCAGCCATCCTGCTGTTAGTATGCTTATCCCATGGCTATGTAAGATTTCCGTTAACCATGAAATCGTGACGTAAAAGGAGAACGACTGAAACCCCATGAATATCGCGATTTGCCAGGCAAGTGATGAACGCCATATCTGCTTGGAAGACGTTCTTTGCTGCTGTTGGCTTCCGCTTTTCCCTTCTTCCCTATACTTAAAAAGGAACCCCCACAAGATAAGAGCAATAATGACTGGTATCCCCCAGACGATTTGCGCTCCCTGCCACCCAAGATCCAAGTCAACGGCTAAAGGAACGCTGATTCCTGATGCTAAAGAGGCGACCAATCCCATGGATGTGGAATATACACTGGTCATCAGCCCAAACTTTTTGGGAAAACGTTCCTTAACTACCGCGGGCAAAAGGACATTGCCTATCGCGATGCCTAAGCCGACCAAAAGAGTCCCAGCAAAAAGTAAAAATGGCGTGGGAATCGAGCGAATGGAAATGCCGAACAAAAGAGTGGTTAACCCAATCAATAAGGTCCGTTCATTTGTCAGCCGAGCCGCTATCTTAGGAACAAGAGGGGACATGACGGCAAATACGAGTAACGGCAGACTCATCAATAGCCCTGCACTCCAGTGTGCCAGTCCAACATCCTCTTGAATCATTCCGACCAAAGGGCCCAATGATGTGATGGCTGGGCGTAGGTTAAAGGCAATAAGGATAATTCCAGCGATCAACATATAGATATAATTTGAATGTGAATATGCCTTGGTTTTTAGTAATTCCATCAAGTGATCCTCCGTTAAGACAAACTTTCTACAGTATAGCATACATAAAGTAGAGGGTTAATAAACAAGTCCCAGTTTCCAGAGGTGCCGGTCCTTATTTCATACCCTATAAATAACCTTGGAGGCAATCCCATATATATATGAGTAAAAAGCCAACAGGAGAAAAACATTGGATAAACAAAATAGCAAATTTAGATGGGTTGTCTTTGCTACTGTACTGTTTACTTATATGTTAATGGCGAGCCAGCGAACCGCCCCAGGACTGATTACAGACCAAGTGATGAGGGATTTTCAGGTAACCGCCTCCACGATCGGGTTACTGACAAGTATACAATTTTTTGTATATACGGGTTTGCAAATTCCGATGGGGATTTTGGCAGATCGATACGGCCCTAATTTTTTTCTAATTGTCGGTGCGATCCTTACAGGTGTAGGAACGATTATTTATAGTCTTGGTACGCATGAATTTGTCCTGATTTTTGCGAGAATATTGACGGGGACGGGAGATGCAACAATCTGGGTCAATATGGTGTTAATACTAGGGCAATGGTTTAATCGAAAGGAATTTGTTCGTTTAATTGGTCTTGCAGGTATGACAGGAAGCTTGGGTTTCCTTTTAGCGACTGTCCCATTCTCTGCTTGGATTAGCTTCCTTGGATGGAGGACAGCCTTTTTTTCGGCAGGACTGCTACTATGTCTGTGTGGCATTCTCCTTTATATAGTACTTTTAAAAAAACCAAAACAACTTTCTCTGATAGATACGGCGTCTGCAAAAAATGAGATACCACGAGAAAAAACACTAGCCTTACTACGAAGAATTTTTTCGAACCGACAGGTATGGGCGTTATTCTGTTGTCATTTTGGGGTTGTCGGTGCGTATATAGGATTTATCGGTTCCTGGGCTGTACCTTATGGCATGACGGTGTATGGAATGACGAGATCAGATGCGAGTCAGTTTATCATGATTGGTTTGATTGGGGCATTGATAGGAGCGCCTCTAGCTAGCTGGATTTCAAGTCGGTTAGGAACCATTAAACGGCCTTATGTGATGGTTCATCTCCTTACTTTGTTAGGGTGGGTTTGCTTCCTCTTCTATCATGGGAATCCGCCTGTTTCCATGCTTTACTTGCTGTTCTTTATGATTGGCTTTGGATTTGGGGCAAGTGCCTTAACCTTTGCACTCGTTCGGCAAACGTTTCCTATCATTGAATCAGGCATTGTCTCTGGGGTTGCTAATACGGGGGGATTTCTAAGTGCCGTCCTGCTGCCAAGCAGTTTTGGAATCGTGTTGGATCATTTTCAGTCTGCATTAGGAACTATAGGTGACGGATACTACTACGGATTCATCACGCCCGTTGTCTTTTCTATGATTGGCTTAATTGGAGTGAGTATGATTAAGGAACAACGTCAAAAGGAGAGGACATATAATCAGTAACCACACTTCTTAAATTGTAAAAATTTTTTTAGTATTTCGAATGCGTTTTCAGATATGAATAGATTCATGCTCTTATGATAATAGGCCGATGCCATTTTAACTGTAAACAAATGGATGAAAGGAATATTATCCTATTGATTTAGATATTTGAACAGAATAGAATGTTCACTGTAAACAGAATTATGCAGGA
>NZ_JBPCCH010000033.1:17874-27673 GCF_050971805.1 Robertmurraya mesotrionivorans
CCTTTCTGGTAGACTTCTCCCTGCACATTTTAGGTCTTTTTTTGTTGTCAAAATTTAGAAATGGCAAGTCTGTAAGCTGTAATCCTGCTGTAAAAAATGGAGGTTAATAGGGATGAAGAAAACTAGCAAATGGAAAGGCCTTGCTTTGGCAACGGTGATTGCTGCAAGCAGCATAATTGTTACACCAGCAATGGCCGCAGAGAATCAAACGTCCGTCTGGTCACGCCAGCAAGCGGAAAAAGTGAAGCTGACAGAAGAAACAACGGCACCAGAGGTCGATTTGGAATTTGATCTTGTCGCACCTGACCAGTGGGTATGGGACACATGGCCGTTACAGGAAAGAGATGGTTCTCTAGCAATCGTGAACGGCTATCGAGTGGCTTTTGCTTTGGTAGCACCTCGCAGCCTAGGGTGGGGCGAGCGTCATACGGAAGCAAGAATTGGAATGTTCTATTCTAAGAACGGTAAGGATTGGACCTATGCGGGAATTCCTTATGAGTATGAGAATGCTAAGGGATATATGCAATGGGCGGGTACAGCCATGCTTGATGAAGATGGAAAAGTGCACTTATTCTATACCGCAACTGGGGACAGAGAGAACTGGGATTATAACGGATGGGATAAGAGAGCCGTTCAGCGTCTAGCTAAGACGACTTTTGATATTGAGACAAGTAAAGATGGTGTCGAGCTGACAAATGAGGGTGAGCATGAAATCATTCTTGAAGCAGACGGCAAACATTATGAAACGATTGAACAGGCAGATAGCCCAATTATTACAGCATTCCGTGATCCATTCTTCATCCAGGATCCGAATACAGGAAAAGAATATATTCTCTTTGAAGGACAAGCTGGAAGTGACCGAGATTATATTAAGCCAGAGAATATTGGGGACGAAGAGTATCGCAGCACACATTCTGTTCCTGAAGGCGCAGAAAAATACAACGGAAATATTGGTATTGCCGAAGTGTTAGATGAAGATGTAAGTGAATTGAAGCTTCTTCCTCCATTGCTTGAATCAGTTGGCACGAATCATCAGTTAGAACGCCCGCACATGGTGATCAATGGTGATGAATATTATCTATTTACCATCAGCCATACCTTTACTTACGCTCCTGGTTTAACAGGGCCTGATGGTGTATATGGATTTGTCAGCAATGGACTGTTTGGTGAGAAAAAGCCAATGAATGAGAGTGGTCTTGTTATAGCAAACCCAGCAGAGAATCCTTACCAGGCATATTCATGGATGGTCCTTCCTAACCAGCAGGTCATCAGCTTCATTAATGAACCGCTTGATGAGAATGGACAAGTGAAATTCGGTGGTACATTCGCAGCTACCTTGAAATTAAAGCTTGATGGAGAAGGTTCAAAAATTATGAAAGAAGGAAAGACTGGCGAAATTAAGCCATTTGGCGCGAATCGCTAATTTATTCAAAACTGAAAGGGGATTGAAATGCTAAATAACAAAAAAGCACTATCAGCAGTAGTTTTGGCAGCAAGTGTCGTTATATCTGGTTTTAACGGCTTATCAGCAAAGGCGGATGAAACCGTGACGACAACGAATTGGACAAGGGAACAGGCTTCTAAAATTGAACTGAATCAAGATAATACCTTGCCATATACGGATATCTCTGAATTGGAGAAGTTTGCTCCTGGTTATCATGTATGGGATTCATGGCCTTTAACCGACCGCGATGGAAATATTGCTTCCGTTAAAGGCTGGAAGGTATTGTTTGCTCTATCAGCTCCAGACAATGTGCTACCAGGTAAAGTGCATGACATTGCGACCATTCGTTACTTTTACTCGAAAAACGGGAAGGATTGGACGCTAGGCGGGACACTCTTCCCAGAAGGAGCGTCACTGGGTTCACGCGAATGGGCAGGATCTGCCATGATGGATGATGGAAAAATTCATGCCTTCTATACAGCAACAGGCCATAGAGGAGAAGCTCCGCTTACGTTTGAACAGCGACTGGCAATGGCTACAGGAGATATCGTAGCTGACAGCGAGGGGATTCGTTTTGAAAACTGGGGAGATCACAAGATCATCCTAGAGCCGGATGGAGAACACTACCAAACGAAGGAGCAGGCACAGCAAGGTGAAGGAGGCGGCTATGCTTTCCGTGATCCGATGTGGTTCAAGGATCCAAAGACAGAAAAAGAATACATTCTGTTTGAAGGGAATTCTGGTGGTGCAGTAGGGGAACGCACATTCAAGCAGGAATACGCGGGAAGCACGAACTACACCGATGAGAACCCAGTACCTGCAGGTGCTGTTCACGCAAATGCCAATATTGGAATGGCAGAAGTTGTGGATGGAAATCCTTCAAACCTGAAGATGCTTCCACCGCTTTTGGAAGCGAATTATGTAAATGAAGAGCTAGAAAGACCACATATCATTGTGAAGGATAAAAAATATTATCTGTTCACCGACAGTCATATCAATAAATATGCGGAAGGACTGCAAGGACCAGAAGGGCTGTATGGATTTGTTTCTGACACATTGACGGGCGGATATGAGCCGCTTAATGGCAGTGGACTAGTCATGGCCAATCCTCCGGAAAATCCTTACCAGGCATATTCATGGCTTGTACTTCCGAATTTAAATGTCGTAGGATTCGCCCACTTTGGTGATTTAGGTAATCTGTCTATTGGCGATGTTGGAAACCAGGATCCAGAGTTCCAGTTCAGCCATTTTGGCGGTACACTAGCTCCGACAGTAAAACTATCAATCAATGGATCTACAACCAAGATTGAGAAAGAATTCAGCCAAGGCTGGATCAAACAATAATGCTTTTGGTCAGCTGATTCCTCAGGATCGGCTGACTATCTGTATATATGGCGAGAGAAACGAACTTGTGCAGAAGCAAGTTCGTTCTCGCGTTATAAAAAATGATACAAAAAACAGGACTCGACTATGGGGGACTACATAAATGAAGAGAAAAAAAGAGAAAACTGGCAAAATTTTAATAGCGACTTTCATTGGACTTTCCTCTCTATTTGCACCTATGATTAGCACAAGTGTTTTTGCAGATGAAAATAGAGAAGTATTCAACTGGACTCGTGAAAGTGTAAGCCATTTAGAAATGAATGACACGAATACAGCGCCGGAAATCGATACTCAAGATCTTGTGGAAATCACATCAGATTCATATATTTGGGATACGTGGCCCCTTCAGGATAAGAATGGACACCCTGCTGTGGTCAATGGATATAAAATCATTTTTGCTTTATCTGTTCCCAATGATGTACTTCCAGGCAAGCGGCATGATACGGCTGAAATTGTTTACTTCTATTCAAAGGACGGCAAGAGCTGGGAGTCAGGCGGTCAGGTGTTCGAGGATGGCGTCGCATTGGGTTCCAGACAATGGGCAGGCTCTTCGATTGTCGATAAGGATGGTAGACTGCATATGTTCTACACAGCCACAGGTAGAAAAGGTGAAGAGCAATTAAGCTACGAACAGCGAATCGCTGCAGCTTCAGCAGAAATCAGTACAACAAAAGGCGGCGTTACTTTTCAGGACTGGTCTGAACATGAAGTCATCCTTGAGCCTGAAGGAGAATACTATCAGACAATAGAGCAGACGGGTCAAGGAGAGGAATCTTACGCATTCCGTGATCCGTATTTTTTCCAGGATCCAAAGACGGGTGAAGAATATCTACTATTTGAAGCAAACTCAGCTGGCAGATTAGAGCACCGTTTGTTAAAGGATGAATATATTGGCTCAGTGGACTTTCGCAGCAGTCATGAAATCTCCGAGGACTCCAAAGCTTTCAATGGCAGCATTGGAATCGCGAAAGCAGTCGATGGTCGTTTGAGCAAATTTGAATTACTACCTCCAGTGCTTGAGGCTAATTATGTGAATGAAGAGCTTGAACGTCCAAGTGTAATGGTAAAGGGCAACGACTATTATCTTTTTGCCAAAACACACAGCGAGAAATTCGCTCCCGGTCTTAGCGCGCCTGAAGGATTATATGGATTTGTCTCCAATACACTTCGTGGGGACTATCAGCCGCTTAATGAAAGTGGACTGGTCATTGCCAATCCAATCAATCAGCCATATCAAGGTTATTCTTGGATCGTCATGCCGAATGGCACGGTGGCCAGTTTTGTGAATTATACGGATGTGAATGGACTGGACATTCATGAAATTGGCGAGCAATCCCCAGAGTATCAAATCGAGCATTTTGGTGGTATGCTTGCACCATCCATAAAGTTAGCCATTACTCGTGATCAGACGAAGATCGTTCATGAGAAGAAGCAAGGAGTTTTTAAATAAGGGTCTTTTCTTTAACTTTGTTATTTGGAACATCATTTAAATGATTTTGCTAAGTTTCCGCAGAAAATAGCATATATTTAATAAGAAAAGAGCCTGCAAACTACATTCTTAAGCGCCAAATAGCTATTTCCACGTTAAAATCGGCTTTTAGATTTTAACAACAATCTTAGCAAAAACAGCCTTAAATAAAAGCACGTAGGGTGGGAAAAAATGGACATGCAGGACGGACAGAAACAACCTATAGAGATTGCGCGAGAGCTGGTCTATTTACTAGGTGGAAAAGAAAATATTGTAAAGGTGACTCATTGTACAACTCGATTACGGTTCGAGCTTCACGATGACCGCCGTGTGGATGTTTCGAAATTAGAGGCATTGCCTTATGTACATGGGACTTTTTCTCGGCTCGGACTTTTCCAAATCATTATAGGATCCGTTGCAATCAACCATGTCTACAGGTCTATCATTGACCTTGCACCTACTCCTGCTTTTGAAGCTGGCTCGAAGGACAACCCAAAAGGTAGAATGAATCCATTTGTTCAACTAGCAAAGACATTGTCCAATATCTTTGTCCCGATTATCCCAGTCATCGTTGCAAGCGGCTTATTAATGGGACTTATCGGCATGATCAAAGTATTTCAGTGGGTGAAGCCGGAAAGCACGGTGATGATCATGCTGGATATCTTTTCGAGTGCCGCCTTCATTATTTTACCAATTTTGATAGGGTTCAGTGCGGCTAGGGAGTTTGGAGGCAACCAAATATTAGGTGCCGTCATCGGAGGGATCCTGACTCATCCTTCGTTGCTGAATCCTTCCATGCTTGGCTACAAAATGCCTGAATATATGGAGGTTCTAGGACTTGAGATCCCTCTTATCGGTTATCAGGGAACAGTGATACCGATCCTTATTTCTGTTTTCTTTATGAGCAAACTTGAACAAGGTCTGAGAAAAATAGTACCACGCTCGCTCGATTTATTTTTTATCCCGTTTCTAGTAATGATCTGTATAGGAAGTGTATCACTATTAGTCATCGGACCAGTTTCGTTATTGATTGGTGATTGGATTACTATGGCTCTTGAACTTGTTTATACATCAGGAGGTACTATCGCTGGATTTTTGTTTGGTGGTCTCTATTCACTTATTGTGATAACCGGTCTGCATCATACCTTGCACGCGGTTGAGATGGAACTGCTTGCAAATCCGGACATTGGCGTTAATTTTCTGTTGCCGATTTGGTCAATGGCTAATATTGCTCAAGGAGCTGCAGGACTTGCTGTATTTTTCAGGACGAAAAATAAGAGAATAAAAAAAATCGCGATTCCTTCTGCTTTTTCAGCATTTTTAGGCATTATTGAACCTGTTATGTTCGGTGTGAATATCAGGCTTATGAGACCATTCATTAGTGCTGCCATCGGTGGTGCTATTGGGGGAGCGTATGTTGTATTTACTCATGTGGTCGCTAATTCATATGGACTAACAGGAATCCCAATGATTGCCATTGTAGCTCCGTTGGGAGTTTATAATCTAGTGAATTATCTGATCGGCCTTGGCATATCTGCCATTACCGCGTTTATTGCTACCTGGATTCTGTGGGTGAAGGAAAGTGCAGAAGAACAGAAATGACCTCGATTGCGCGAAAAACAGGAAGGTGAAAGTAAGATGAAAATTAAAAAAATCTTGAATAACAGTGCGGTAGTCGTGAAAGATAGAGACGGCGAAAAGATTGTCATGGGAGAGGGCATAGGGTTTCAGAAGAGAAAGAATGATAGGGTCAACCCGTCAAAAATTGACAAAGTTTTTGTCATGGAAGACCCAAACGAACATCAAAAATTTGAGGAAATACTGCAGCTGCTCCCAGAAGAGCATATCCAGTTGGCTGAAGAAATCATCAGCTATGCGGAAAAGGAATTCGGCGTCACGATCAACGAGCATGTACATGTTGCTTTTTCCGATCATTTATCATTTGCCATTGAACGATTAACCAATGGAATAGCGATAAAAAATTCATTGCTTGACCAGATAAAAATTCTTTATGTAAAAGAGTACGAAATAGGACTCTGGGCAAAAGAACTAATAATGAAGAAACTCGGAATAGAAATTCCCGAAGATGAAGTAGGCAATATTGCTATGCACATGCATACCGCAAGAATGAATATCGGTAACATGGAAGAAACGATAGATATCACGACCACCATTCAAGAAATTACCCGTATCATCGAGAACCGTTTACATGTAAATATTGTCGAAGATTCGATGTCTTATGAACGATTAATCACCCATTTGCGCTTTTCGCTTAAAAGCCTATTATCTCATGAATCGAAACATGAATATGATCAACAAATGGCAGCAGTCATCAAGGAGAATTTTAAAGAAGCCTTTTCCTGTGCCCAAGAAGTTGGCGAGTTTCTAGAAATCAAATACCGTATAGAATATCCAGAGGCAGAACTTATGTATATTAGTATGCATATTCAAAGATTCTATAGTCGGGCGCTGTTGCAAAAATAGGTATCGTATTATAGATAAAATTAAGCAAGTGTACCCGGGTAGAACTTAGAGGCTGTTCCAAAAGTGTAACTATTTGGTGCTCGCCTCTTTTTTATATACGTTCATTCCTCCGATGAACGTCATTATAAAGAGAAACAACCGAGCAAACGAAGTTCATCTAGTATATGAACATCATTACAAAGAGAAACCACCGAGCAAACGAAGTTCATCTAGCAAATGAACATCATTACAAAGAGAAACTACCGAGTAAACGAAGTTCATCTAGCAAATGAACGTCATTACAAAGAGAAACGACCAAGGAAACGAAGTTCATCTAGCAAATGAACGTCATTACAAAGAGAAACCACCGAGCAAATGAAGTTCATCCGTCAAATGAACGTCATTATAACTAGATAACACCGGGCAAACGCGGTTCATTCCCTAGGGATTCCTGAGGTAGAAGTTGCTTTTACTATCCAATCTAAATGGTAAGAGTTTTGCAAGAGATACTATGTCGGATTTTAAATACAGATTTTGTCATGAAAGATTTCCTCCCTCTATTTTCATAATAAGAAAAGAAGGGGTGATACTTATGGCAAAACGAAGTGGAAAAACAGACGCACAGCAAAAAAATAAGCAAGGATTTGACTCAAGCAAAACAGATACAGAGTTCGGTAAAGAACACGGTAGTGCAGCTGCCAATCGAGCTCACAAAGAAAAAGCAAAAAAAGAAAAGGCATCTAAAAATCAAGGCGAATGGAAAGGGATGCATTAATTCATTGTTATAGTCATATCTAAAGACTCTCTTACATGTAGGAGGGTCTTTTTTACTTATTGAATTTTAGGAGGAAAAAGTTAAGTGGTACAGAATAAATTGTAGAGTAGGATTATATTTTTAACAGTTATCCGTGAACAGATAGGAGGTACAAAATGGTGAAATCAATAGCTGTATATTGCGGATCGAGTAAAGGTTCTTCAAGTAAGTATATAGAAGAGGCAAAAAAGCTAGGAGAGGAATTGGCTAAAAGAAACATTACACTTATATATGGTGGTTCAAGTATAGGACTAATGGGTGCGGTTGCTGACTCTGTATTAGCGATGGGAGGAAAAGCAATAGGCGTCATGCCAAGATTTTTAGATAATCGAGAAATCTCTCATAAAAGCTTGTCAGAACTTCTTGTCGTGGAGACGATGCATGAAAGAAAGGCAAAGATGGTCGAGTTAGCCGATGGATTTATTGCTTTGCCAGGTGGTGCTGGGACTATGGAAGAATTCTTTGAAGTTTATACTTGGGCACAGGTAGGGCTACATAAAAAGCCAATTGGTCTTCTAAATACAAATAGATATTATGATCCTCTTATAGCCTTACTTAATCATATGAATAAGGAGCAGTTCCTACAGGATCAATACCGATCTATGGCACTTATTGATGAGCACCCAGCAGGATTGCTTGATCAGTTTAGGAATTATGAATCACCCCCGGTAAAAACGTATTAACTGAAAGTTATAGAAGTAATTCTATAAAAGAAAGGTATAACAATGATGAAATTTGTTTTAGCTCCGGATTCCTTTAAGGAAAGTATGACAGCAAAACAAGCCGCCTTAGCGATGGAAAGAGGAATAAAAAAAGTGTTTCCTGACGCCGAATGTGTCATTGTACCAATGGCGGATGGTGGAGAAGGAACCGTGGAATCACTAGTTAGCTTGGAAAATGGTCGGTTGCTCAAGACAGAAGTAGCTGGACCTTTAGGAGATAAAGTTCTTGCGGAATATGGAATGGTAGAAAAGACAGCTATTATAGAAATGGCAAGTGCGAGTGGCTTACAAATGATTAAGCCAGCCGATCGAAATCCCTTAGTGACCACTAGCTACGGAACTGGCCAGCTCATCAAACATGCTTTAGATCAAGGGGCAGATCGGATTTTGATCGGAATTGGTGGAAGTGCAACCAATGATGGTGGAGTAGGCATGCTTCAGGCACTAGGGGTTTCGTTTAAAGACGAAACAGGTGCTGAGCTACCCTTTGGCGGTGGTGCTTTAAGCAGGCTGCATTCAATTGATGTAAGTGGATTAGATCCTAAAATTAAGGATGTCCAAATGGATGTGGCTTGTGATGTGAGCAACCCCCTAACTGGTGAAAATGGTGCTTCTGCTATCTTTGGACCCCAAAAAGGGGCGACTCCTGGCATGGTTCAACAACTCGATGAAAACTTGGCTCATTATGCCACGCTTATTCAAAAAGAGCTTGGAAAGGATGTAGCCACTGTGTCTGGGGCTGGTGCAGCAGGAGGTCTTGGAACCGGACTCATTGCCTTTTTAGATGCAAGGCTACTAAAAGGAATCGATTTGGTCATTGAGTTTACGGGACTGGACAAATTAGTTGAGGGAGCAGACTTTGTTTTTACTGGTGAGGGAAGCATTGATCATCAAACCCTGTATGGAAAAACCCCCTTTGGAGTTGCTTCCGTCGCAAACCGATATAATATTCCAGTCATTGCCTTTGCCGGACGGGTGGGAGATGGAGTAGAAGTATTGTACGAAAATGGGTTTACTGCGATCTTTGGAATTGTAAATGGAGTAGCTTCTTTAGATGAAGCATTAGCCTCTGGAGAAACAAACCTTTGTAGAACAGTGGAAAATGTTTGTAGAGTATTAAAGCTGTATAGATAATGGTAAGGGTAGCTGTGGTGGATGACAGCTACTCTTTTTTTTGTTAGGTGGTCATGGGGAATAGCAAGTAACTCTCTGGAATCGCAAATATATTTCCGGGATAGCAAATAAATTTTGGGGATCGCAAGTAAATTTCCGGGATAGCAAATAAGTTTTGGGAATCGCAAGTAAATTTCCGGGATAGCAAATAAATTTTGGGAATCGCAAATAAATTCTCAGAATCGCAAATAAATTTTTAGAATCGCAAGTAAATTTCTAGAATCGCAAATATTTTTTCAGAATAGCAAACAAATCAGTCAAGTCCTCAATATTGTGTAAATTCGGTACAAGTGTTTCCAACCAGTTTTTTACTTACTTGGCCTTTAACCAAA
>NZ_JBPCCH010000034.1:0-27616 GCF_050971805.1 Robertmurraya mesotrionivorans
TCTGATGTAAATTTAGTCATATAAAAAACTGCACCCCTCATTGTTAGATTAGTGTCTAACAATTGGGGTGCAGTTCAATTTTTCAAGGTGGTTTTCATTTTAAAAGATAAGAAAGTATAAGATTTTCGACTTTGAGAATTGTCTAGCTCCAGCGCCCTAGCGCCTAGTGTACTTCGCTCTCCGCCCTACGATAAGTCAACATCGAATCGCCTCTGGCTCTTCGTGTTGTCCAGCTTCAGTACCTAGCTCCTCGGGGTCATAAGCCAAATCCCTCCAGAAGGCTGGCCTTCCTGCTTGTTTCGTCTTATACTTGTCGGAGCTGAGCAAGGTACTTCCGCATTTCACTTTCCTTTATCTCAGTTGGAGCGCTCCAGGCCTGTCGTGCGCTGACCAGGGCGCTTGCGCTTTTCTTATACATTAAAGCGGAAATGGATGATGTCTCCGTCTTTTACTTCATATTCTTTTCCTTCTAAACGAACTTTACCAGCTTCCTTAGCAGCAGTCATTGTGCCGCCAGCTAGTAAATCTTCATAAGCAACTGTTTCTGCACGAATGAACCCACGCTCAAAGTCGGAGTGGATAACTCCTGCACATTGAGGAGCCTTCATCCCTTTACGGAATGTCCATGCACGAACTTCTTGAACACCAGCAGTAAAGTATGTTGCTAATCCTAGTAAATGATAAGCTGCACGAATCAGCTGATCAAGACCTGATTCCTCAATACCAAGCTCAGAAAGGAACATTTCCTTTTCTTCCCCTTCAAGCTCAGCAATTTCTTCTTCAATCTTTGCACAAACGACAATTACTTCTGCATTGTCCTTTTCAGCAAACTCTCTTACTTTTTGTACATATTCATTTGAAGACGGATCAGCGACATCTTCTTCCCCTACGTTAGCAACATAAAGGACCGGTTTAATCGTTAACAAGTGAAGTTGCTTCACTACCTTCATTTGCTCTTCAGTAAACTCAACTGTACGAGCAGGCTTGTCCGCTTCAAAGGCTTCCTTAAGCTTTTCAAGAATTTCTGCTTCAAATACAGCATCCTTATCTTTTTGTTTCGCCATTTTCCCAACACGTGCAAGTCTTTTTTCTACTGATTCAAGATCAGCTAAAATTAATTCAAGATTAATCGTTTCAATATCGTCAATTGGATCTACCTTACCAGAGACGTGAGTAATATTATCATCAGCAAAGCAGCGAACAACCTGACAAATTGCGTCCACTTCACGGATATGAGAAAGAAACTTGTTTCCTAAACCTTCCCCTTTACTCGCACCCTTTACAATCCCAGCAATATCAGTAAACTCAAACGTTGTAGGTACCGTTTTTTTCGGTTGAACAAGCTCTGTTAATTTTTGTAGTCTTTCATCTGGAACTTCAACAATTCCTACGTTAGGATCGATTGTACAGAAAGGATAGTTTGCTGATTCTGCCCCTGCTTGTGTAATCGCATTAAATAATGTAGATTTCCCTACGTTCGGCAAACCTACGATTCCTGCTGTTAGTGCCATCCAAGTCACTCCTCATTTATATATTCGCACCAAAATTCGTCGATACAACTATATCTATTTGTTTCATTTTTTCTAGTTTATAAAAGCCTTTAGCCTTAAACAATTATAGAGATATGATGGCAAAAAAACAAGCGAAGAAAAGCGGAAGCAGCTCGGTAAGCCCCGACAGGCATAAGATGAATCTCGGAGGAAGGCCTGCCTTCTAGAGAGATTTAGCTTATGACCCCGAGGGGCTAGCTGCTGGAGCTGGACAAACAAGAAGAAGCCACCTAATTGGCAGCTTCTTGTTGTATTTTCCTTATATTTACTAAACAATCATATAACGTGCTTCCCAGTCCATTATCCGATTCCTCGCTTGGGGTAAGAAGGTTGACTGATCCTCCATACTTCTTCCAAATGCCCTCATCTATATTAATGGTATTTGGATGTGCATTAGTAAGAATTTGAACATAGCCTTTTACCGCTCCACGATCATTCCATACCTCTACAAAATCATTTTCTGCTAAATTAAGATCTTCCGCAATATTTGCTGATAGTTCAACTCGAAGCTTTGGTTGTTGAGCAAATAAATGATAGTGTTGAGAATGGTTTGAGCGCATCGGATGAATAGTTAAAAGCTGATAAGGATATTTCTGAGCTAACTCAGGAGTTGTGATGATCGATTCATTAGGTAAGGATAAAGACAAACGTCCATCTTCCCCCTGTTGGATCGCTCGATTAGAAAGAAATTCATATTTGCCACTTGGTGTTTTAAAATGAAAATCACTCCATGGAACTTCATCTACTGGAAGTTCCACATGATAATTCTCTTTAAATGTTTGGAGCGTAATTCCTTTATCCTCTAAATGTTGAATGGCCATTGTAATCCACTCATCTCTAGAGTAGTTAAAATCCTCACCAAAACCAAGTCGATTCGCTAATTCTGTCCATATCCATAAATCTGATTTTGCTTCCCCTGGTGCCTCAACAAGCTTTGGACCATAGTTAGCATAATGATGATACATGGAAGAATAATAAATATCTTCCTCTTCAAATGCCGTTGTTGTCGGAAGAATATAATCAGCCATTTCTGCTGTATCTGTCATGAATGAATCAATCACAACTACCGTATCAACAGAAGAAAATGCCTTAATCATCTCATTTGTATTAGGAACTTGTGCAATTGGATTTCCGCAAGTAACAATAATCATATCAATTGTCGGGTTCACTGCTTCTAATAACCCGTTTGCCTGCTTCATCATGGTAAAATTGCGAGCTTCTTTCCGTCGCTCCGGTAATGTTAATTCACTAAACTGAAAGCTCTGTCCTACCTGCTTATTCGCATAGTTTGCTCCACCGCCGCAAATCCCAATGTTTCCGCTTATAGCAACTAGTGCATCAATGAGACGAATGGTATTTCCACCATTCCCATAACGCTGCATTCCTAAGCCAAAATACGTTGATGTTGGACGATCTCCGTACAAATAAGCAAGCTCTGTTATGACATCTATCGTTACTTCCGTTATTCTACTAATCTCTTCAAGAGAAACGGTTTGAATTAATTCCTTAACATGAGTAAATCCAACTGTATATTTTTCAATAAAGTCTATGTCAGCCAGTTCTAAACGTAAGAGCTCTTTCATTATACCTACTGCCAGAATTCCATCTGTACCTGGCTTAACCGTAATATGTTTATTCGCCAGTTTCGCAGTCGCATTATATAACGGGTCAATCACATAAAGTTTGGCTCCGTTACGTTTTGCTTCTTGTAGAACAGAGTAGAAATGCATATTCGTCCTAGCTACATTTCTACCCCATATCACGATATTTTTACTATTCAGCACATCCCCTGGAGCATGACTGTATGCATCGCCAAAATCCCAGTTTTGCGCTTCAATTCCAGAGCCCCAGCATAGTGAGCCCGTTAACTCTGTTACACCACCAAAACAATTAAAGAAACGCTGATCGAGATTTTTTAACAAACCTCCATTGGCATAATCATGGCTATGCAAAATAGAAGTGGTTCTCTTATTTTCTCTTAACCAGGACATCTTTTCAGCTATTTCATCTAGTGCCTGGGTCCATGAAATTCTATGAAACTCACCATTTATCTTTTTTAAAGGATAGAGAATTCGTTCAGCAGAATTGGTTCGTGCTTCAAGCATCCGACCTCTTCCACAAATTTTCCCTTTTGTAATCGGGTGGGTTTCATCTCCTTCCACCCGAGTTACCCTTCCATCCTCGACTGTTACTTTAAATCCACAGCTATCCCAACAATTTAACGGGCATGCAGAAGTATACGTACTCGCCATACTCATCCCCCAACTTCTCTAGCTCTCCGCTCTTTCTAATACTTTTTTCATCTTACGTGAAAATTCCCTTCTAGGAATTAGCACACTATGGTCACAGCCGACACATTTGATACGGATATCCATCCCTAAACGAATGATCTTCCAACGATTGGCTCCACATGGGTGGGGCTTTTTCATTTCAACAACGTCATTCAAGTTAAATTCCTTTTGCTCCAATGCTCTCACTCCTATTCATTTCCCAATGCCTTCTTAGGGGTAACCTCATCTTGACGAGAGTACATGACCATACGAGGATAAGGGATTTCTATTCCATTGCGATCCAAACATTCTTTTAGTTCTTTGCGTAACAAGCGTGCTACAACAAAGTGTTTCATCGGTAATGTTTCCGCAGCAATACGCAAGACAACATCGGAGGCAGCTAAATTTTGCACTCCTAAAATCTCAGGTGTTTTAACAATATCCTCATATTTAGCAGGCATTTCATGTAAGAGTTCTGAAATCACAGATTCTGCCTTTTTAATATCACTCTCATACGAAATGCTTAAATCAACAACTGCCATACTATTATACAGGGAGAAGTTTGTTACTTCCGTAATATTACCATTTGGTAATATATGAAGTTCCCCTGTCCATGTCTTAATTTTTGTTGTTCTTAATCCAATCTCTTCAACTGTTCCCTCAAACTGTCCAATTCGAACAAAGTCACCCACAGAAAATTGATCTTCAAAAATAATAAAGAATCCTGTGATAATATCACGAACAAGGTTTTGAGCTCCAAAACCAACGGCAAGCCCAACGATTCCAGCCCCTGCTAGCATCGCACTTACATCTATGGTTAATGTTGATAATATCATCATAAAGGCTATAAAGTACACTACATATGTTAGGACGTTTTGAAGCAGCTTTAATAATGTTGCTTCCCTTCGCTCCGATACACGTAATGGTGAACGAGTTCGGACTTTAAAGACATTTTCAATCATCACTTTTCCAACTTTTATAAAAATGCCTGAAAGGATAAGGATCGCTATGATTTTTATTACCCCTTGTCCTAAGTCCCCCCACATCTCTTCATTTGTTACTTTTGTTTGTATGTCTAACCAAATACTCTCTAAATTCATCGAATCACCTCATCATATATTGTTGGAGATTTTACTTATTTTATCAATTTCTATACTCCCTTTGTAGTATAAATGGTTTCCTCCTTCAAATTGCCTATATTTCTACTACCAAAGAGTTCCCAAGACCTGTCTAGTAAAATGGAATTTCTCCTTCCAACTACCCCTTTTCCAAATTACATAAACAGTACGTATACAATTCGCTTTTCTTCCGTATACTGTTACTACAATTTACGAAGGAGTGGACCCAGTGAACTTGAAATCTAGCTTTTTTGATAAGAAAGACGACAATGGTGCAAGGATTTCCTACGAGGATCAACGTGCTTCTCACAAACTAGCAATTGAACTAGTATCCATTCTACCAGTAGCTACCATTGAACGTCCGATTGTATTTGTTTGTATTGGAACTGATCGGTCTACAGGTGATTCATTGGGACCACTCGTCGGCACACTTCTTGAAGAAAAAAGAATGAACTCCTTTTACGTTTATGGAACACTCGAGGATCCTATTCATGCAGTGAACTTAGTCGAAAAGCTTGAGGAAATAAAAGCGAAACATTTTAACCCTATCATCATTGCGATTGATGCTTGCTTAGGTCGTCTCAAAAGTGTCGGTTTCATACAACTGGCAGATGGTCCTGTTAAGCCGGGAGCTGGAGTAAATAAAGAACTTCCATCTGTAGGTGATTACCATATAACAGGAATTGTTAATGTGAGTGGATTTATGGAGTACTTCGTCCTACAAAACACAAGATTAAATTTAGTTTTAAAAATGGCTAAAGTCATTGCGAATGGAATTTATCAAGCAAGTGTTACTTATCAACCTATTACTAAATGGAAAAACATTGGAAACCATACCACGAAAGACGCAATTAGTGGAAGAGAATAAAAAGAAGAGGCCTTTACTAGCAGGCCTCTTTTGTTATCCTAGTATAGTTTCTACAAATGACATGATAGTCACAATCAAGGCAACTACGAAAATACCTGGTAGCATATTGGCCACACGTATTTTCGTAATTCCGGTAATATTTAATCCAATTGCAAGGATCATAATTCCACCTGTAGCGGTCATTTCAGCTATAAAGCTAGTCATAAGCGCGTCTGGTACCAAACGGTCAATTTGGGTAGCAAAAGCTGCAATAGCTCCTTGATAGAGCACTACCGGAATGGCAGAAAAAATAACTCCAATTCCAAGAGTGGTCGTCAAAATTAGTGCGGTAAATCCATCGATAATGGATTTTGTATATAACACATCATGGTCACCCCTAATGCCGCTATCAAGTGCACCAATAATAGCCATAGCACCTATTACAAAGATAAGCGTTGCCGTTACAAATCCTTCCGCAATGCTTCCTTGCTGTGAGCCCCCTACCTTCTTCTCCAACCATCCACCTAGAGCATTCAACTTCCCGTCTAAATCTAGCAATTCTCCAAGCACAGAGCCAAATACCAGACTAATGATTACAATGAGGAAATTTTCACTTTTGAAACCCATTTGAAGTCCTAGTACAACCACAGCAAGACCAATACTAAACATAACAGTTGTTTTCATCGCTTCCGGAATTCTATGAAGAAGCTTCCCCAACAATGCTCCTACCACGATCAATAAACCATTTACAAGAGTACCTAATAAAAACATACTATTCACCTATTATAATTATTTCGTTTCTCGAAAAAGTATGCTATCAATATAGCATGCAACTCACAAAAAAAACCATCCCATTTGATGGTTTTTAAACTTTCTATTCCTGGTTATTATTTAATAACTCGAGAATTCTTTCTAAATCATCTTTTGAGAAAAACTCTATTTCAATTTTCCCTTTATTTTTAGACTCTTTAATATTTACAGTTGTGCCAAATCTCTCACGCAAAGAGCTTTCACGTTCTTTGATGAAAACATTTTTCTCTGGCTTTGGCTTCTTTGTTTCACGTGGAACATTTTCATTCAACTGTTGAATAAGTTGTTCTAACTGGCGAACATTTAAGCCTTCTTTCATCGTTTTCTCAGCAATAAGAGGTAACTTTTCTTTTTTTCTAAGACCAAGCAAGGCGCGACCATGCCCCATCGAAATCTTTCCATCTGAGATCAGCTGTTGGATTTTTGGTGGTAGAGTTAACAAACGAACAAGATTTGCAATATGTGGCCGACTCTTCCCTAGTCTTTTAGCCAACTGCTCCTGTGTTAATGAGAGTTTTTCCATTAGAAGCTGATAGGCTGCCGCTTCTTCTATCGGTGTCAAATCTTCCCTTTGTAAGTTCTCAAGTACGGCAAGTTCCATCATTTGTTGTTCGGTTAATTCTCGAATGACAACAGGAACTTTATCGAGCCCCGCTTCTTTTGCTGCTCGAAAACGTCTTTCACCAACAACAATATCATAGCCCTTTATACTTTTTCTAACGATTATTGGCTGTAAAATTCCATGCTCAATAATTGATTGCTTTAGCTCTTCAATTGCCTCTTGGGTAAAAATCTTTCTCGGCTGATAAGGATTAGGTCGTATTTCTTTCAAACTAAGATCTGTAATTGATTCCTGTTTGTTTGGCTCATCTATGTTTGCAAAGAACGCATTTAATCCTTTTCCGAGTCCTTTAGCCATGCGAAACCACTTCCTTTGCCAAATCTAAATAGACTTCTGCACCTCTAGATTTTGGGTCGTAAATGATAATCGGCTCCCCATGACTCGGTGCTTCACTTAAGCGGATATTTCGGGGAATAATGGTTTTATATACTTTATCTTGAAAATACTTCTTTACTTCTTCAATAACCTGAAGTCCAAGATTTGTTCTGGCATCTAGCATCGTGAGAAGGACACCTTCGATTTTTAAATCTTGGTTTAAATGCTTCTGGACGAGTCGGACCGTATTTAGAAGTTGACTCAACCCCTCAAGTGCATAAAATTCACACTGAACAGGAATAATAACAGCATCTGAGGCAGTTAACGCATTTAATGTTAATAAGCCTAATGATGGTGGACAGTCAATAATGACATAATCGTAGGATCCTTTTACTTCCTCAAGTGCCCTTTTTAATCTCACTTCTCTTGATATGGTTGGAACAAGTTCAATTTCTGCACCTGCTAACTGAATCGTAGCGGGGATAGCATATAGGTTTTCAACGGATGTAGGCATGATAACTTCCTTTGCCTCAACATCATCAACTAATACATCATATATACATTGCTCCACGTCAGCTTTTTCAATACCAACACCACTTGTGGCATTTCCTTGTGGATCAACATCAACAAGCAATACTTTTTTCCCTATATATGCTAAGCAGGCACCTAGGTTTACAGAAGTTGTTGTTTTACCAACTCCTCCTTTTTGATTCGCAATGGCAATAACTTTCCCCAATGGTGTCACCTACCTTTATCTTCAATAATAACATTTGAATTCAAAAACTTTTAAAAAGACAATCACGTATTCTATTCTATCATGAAAAAGATAGGAGAATCATTTTTTTTATTTCCCTAGGGCTTTAATTGAAAAAAATAACAAAAAAAGAGAGAAGCTTAACAAAGCTTCTCTTAATCTATTATTTCTTTTTAGGAATTTTAATTGTTATTTGGTAGAAATCATCAAACTCTTCCTCTTCAGAGTTTAAGTTGATGCCACTATCTGAAACCATTGACAGAGATTGACGAATGGTATTAACAGCAATTCTTACATCTTTGCTAAAAGCCTTCCGCTTCGGTTTTGGCTTTTCAGATGTTTCTGCTAAAAGTTTGGCCACTCGATCTTCTGTTTGTTTCACATTTAAGTTTTTCTCGATGATTTCTTCTAATAATTTTATTTGCTTCTCTGCATCTTTCAAAGGAATGAGAGATCTCGCATGTCTTTCGGTAATTGATTTATTTAATAGTGCTTCTTGTACCTCTTGCGGCAGCTTTAATAGGCGGAGCTTATTAGCTACGGTCGATTGCCCCTTCCCTAGCCTTTGCGCAAGAGCTTCTTGAGTTAAATTGTGTAATTCCAATAGTTTCCCATAGGCTATAGCCTCTTCAATTGGTGACAGTTCTTCTCTTTGAAGGTTTTCTATTAATGCGACAGAAGCCGTTTCTGTATCATTCATATTTTTCACTATGGCAGGTACTTCATCCCAGCCAAGCTTTTTCATCGCTCTCCATCTTCGCTCACCAGCGATGATTTCAAACGTACCTTCTTCAAATTCCCTTACAACAATTGGCTGGATGATCCCGTGTATGTGAATCGTCCGTGAGAGTTCTTCAATTTTGTCCTCATCAAATACCGTCCTTGGTTGGAAGCGATTCGGTACAATTGAATCAATTGGTATTTTTTTTATCTCTTCATGATCTGCTTCGGTTATTACTTCAACCTGTTCTTCCGTCTCAGCTTGTCCCTCTTTTTCGCCTAGGCCAAAAAAGCGTGTGAAAGTCTGCTTCATCACCCTGCACCACCTTTACGAAACTCCCTATTAATGTATTCTATAAAAAAAATCAAGTTCCTGCCCAAACATGCAATGATTGATTATTTTATCCTACATACTTACTAAAATTATGCCATAAAATGAGCTAAAATGTAACTCTATTCAATTGGTGCTTTATTCGGAGTCCCAGGTTTTCTAGGATATTTTTTTGGTGTCGCTTTTACTTTTTCTACAATAATAATATTTCTCTCACTTTCCTCGACAGGAAGTAAGAATGAATGAGTTTCTTTCAAGGATCCTCCGAGTGTGGTAATTGCTTTTTTCCCAATTTCTAACTCATCTTTTGCATGAGCAGCCTTCATGGCTACAAAGGTTCCACCTACCCTTACAAGCGGCAAGCAAAGCTCACTTAATACAGATAATCGTGCTACCGCTCGAGCTGTAACCAGATCATATTGTTCTCTGTATTCCTTATTTTGACCAAATGTCTCTGCTCGGTCATGAATAAAGGTTACTCCATCAAGTTGTAGTTCCTTTGCTAGATTCTCTAAAAATGTTATTCGTTTGTTTAAAGAATCAACAATGGTTACTTGTAGTTGAGGGAATGCAATTTTAATTGGGATGCTAGGGAATCCTGCTCCCGCTCCCACATCACAAAGGCTTAACGGTTTTGAAAAGTCATAATAAAACGCAGCAGACACACTATCATAAAAATGTTTTAAATAGACGTCGTCTTTCTCAGTAATAGCCGTCAGATTCATCTTTTCATTCCACTCAACTAATAAGTGAAAATATTGTTCATATTGGTAAATCTGTTGAGGAGAAAGTTCAATCCCCTTCTCCTCTAACATTTTAATAAATAACTCTGTATTCATGCGGTACCTTCTTCCTCACACCGGAAAAATTTTTCTTTATGCATCATTTGAAACACGTGCTATTTTTCCTTGTTCCAAATAAACAAGTAAGATGGAGATATCTGCAGGGTTTACTCCTGAAATTCTTGATGCTTGAGCGATTGATAATGGCCGCACCTGCTTCATTTTTTGCCTTGCTTCTGTCGCAAGCCCAGATATGGCATCATAGTCGATATTATCAGGAATCTTTTTATTCTCCATTTTCTTCAGACGATCCACTTGTTGTAAAGATTTTTCAATATACCCTTCGTATTTCACTTGGATTTCTACTTGTTCTTTAATATCAAAATCTAAGTCACTCTCAGATGGGACAATGGCTTCAATATGTTTATACGTCATCTCTGGCCGTTTAAGTAGATCCGAAGCACGGATACCATCCTTTAACTCACTTCCACCCTGAGCTTTAATGAGTTCTTGGACTTCAGGCTTAGGTTTAATGATGATTCCTTCTAAACGTTCCTTCTCCGCTTCTATGGCTGCTTTTTTTGTTAAAAAGCGTTCATAGCGCTCTTCAGAGATAAGTCCCACTTTACGACCAATTTCTGTTAAACGTAAATCGGCATTATCGTGACGTAACAACAATCGATATTCCGCACGAGAGGTAAGTAGACGGTATGGCTCATTCGTTCCTTTGGTCACAAGGTCATCGATCAATACCCCTATATAAGCTTCCGAACGGCTAAGAATGACTTCTTCTTCACCTAATGCTTTTCGGCCCGCGTTCATACCAGCCATTAAACCTTGACCTGCGGCTTCCTCGTAACCAGAAGTACCATTAATTTGACCTGCTGTGTAAAGGTTCTGAATCACTTTCGTTTCAAGTGTTGGCCATAGTTGTGTCGGAACGATGGCATCATACTCTATTGCATATCCCGGTCTCATCATTTGAACATTTTCAAGACCTGGAATCGTTTTTAAAATTTGATGTTGAACTTCCTCAGGCAAGCTCGTTGATAATCCTTGAACGTATACCTCTTGTGTATTTCGTCCCTCTGGCTCTAAGAAAATTTGGTGTCTTGGCTTATCGTTGAAACGAACAACCTTATCTTCTATGGAAGGACAGTATCTTGGACCTGTTCCTTTGATCATGCCTGAATACATAGGAGAACGGTGCAAATTATTATCAATTAATTGGTGAGTCTGTTCGCTCGTGTAAGTTAACCAGCACGGCAGTTGGTCTGTAATAAACTTGGTTGTTTCATAAGAAAATGCTCTAGGCTCATTATCACCAGGTTGAATTTCCGTTTTGCTGTAATCAATGGTATGACTGTTCACACGTGGAGGAGTTCCCGTTTTAAATCGAACAAGATCAAAGCCTAGCTCTTCGAGATGTTCGGAAAGCTTGATGGATGGCTGCTGATTATTGGGACCACTTGAGTACTTTAACTCTCCAAGAATGATTTCACCACGAAGGAAGGTACCAGTAGTAATAACAACCGTTTTTGCTTCATATGTAGCACCCGTCTTTGTAATTACTCCTTTACATACTCCGTCCTCAACAATTAAACGCTCTACCATACCTTGAACTAATGTAAGATTTTTTTCGTTTTCTAATGTTTTTTTCAATTCATGCTGATAACTAAATTTATCCGCTTGTGCACGTAATGCTCGTACAGCTGGTCCCTTACCTGTATTCAGCATTCTCATTTGAATATGCGTTTTATCGATGTTTTTCCCCATTTCTCCACCGAGAGCATCAATTTCGCGCACAACAATTCCTTTTGCTGGCCCACCAACAGAAGGATTACATGGCATAAAAGCCACCATATCTAAATTAATGGTAATCATTAATGTTTTTGCACCTTGACGTGCAGCAGCCAAACCCGCTTCACAGCCGGCATGTCCCGCTCCAATGACAATCACGTCATAATTTCCAGCACTATATTGCATCATGCTGCCTCCTTGTATCTATAAAAAAATTATTTACCTAAACAGAACTGCGAGAATAACTGGTCAATTAAACTTTCGTGAATGGACTCTCCAATAATCTCCCCTAATAGCTCCCAGGTTCTTGTAAAATCAATCTGTACAATATCAATTGGCACTCCACTTTCCACACCTGAAATCGCTTCTTCTATTGTGTGTAACGCCTGGTGAAGAAGAGCGATATGACGACTATTGGATACATACGTTATATCCCCTGACTCAATTGATCCAGAGAAGAAAAGAGCAGCAATCGCCTCTTCTAAATCATCGACGCCTCGGTCTTCAAGCAATGAGGTCGTTACAAGTGGACTATTCCCTGTCAGTTCTTTAACCTTTTCCATATCAATCTTTTGAGGAAGATCTGTTTTATTAATAATGACGATAACATCCATTCCTTCAACAGCCTTAAATAGGTTTTCATCTTCCTTTGTTAAATCATCCGAATAGTTCAGAACTAGTAAAATGAGATCTGCTTCTTTTAACACTTGTCGTGATTTTTCCACGCCAATTCTTTCTACGATATCCTCTGTCTCACGAATACCCGCTGTATCTAGTAAGCGCAGTGGCACTCCTCGAACATTGACATACTCTTCAATTACGTCACGAGTCGTTCCAGGAATATCCGTAACAATTGCTTTATTTTCCTGAACTAAACTGTTTAGTAAGGAGGATTTTCCAACGTTAGGTCTTCCGACAATCACCGTTGATAAGCCCTCACGTAAGATCTTTCCTTGTTGAGACGTTTCGAGTAACTTTTTCATTTCTACCCGAACCAGATTTGCTTTTTCTAAAAGCATGTTATGCGTCATTTCTTCCACATCATCATACTCTGGATAGTCGATATTCACTTCAACATGAGCCAAAGTTTCAAGAATCTCTTGTCTCAATCTTTGAATAAGCTTGGATAATCGTCCTTCCATTTGTCCAAGTGCTACGTTCATGGCACGATCAGTTTTGGCACGAATCAAATCCATCACTGCTTCCGCTTGTGATAAATCAATTCTTCCGTTTAAAAAGGCACGCTTTGTGAATTCACCTGGTTCAGCCAACCTTGCTCCAGATCGTAATACCAGTTGAAGGACACGATTCACCGACACAATTCCACCGTGGCAATTGATTTCTACTACATCTTCCTTCGTAAATGTATGTGGTCCTTTCATAACAGACACCATCACCTCTTCAGCAACCTCACCTGTTTTTGGATCCAGTAAGTGGCCGTAATGGATGGTATGTGTTTGTACATCTATCAAACGTTTATTTCTTTTTCCTCTAAATAGCTTATCGGCAATTTGGATTGCTTCGTCTCCACTCAGACGAACAATCGCAATTGCTCCTTCACCAAGCGGAGTCGATATCGCCGCAATTGTATCAAATTCCATTGTCTTCACCTCTTCCCGTTAAGGGACATGTATATTCCTTATCTTCATCTATGTCACGAAACTTTACTCATTAAAAGCATCTTTTCCCAAATTATTAGAATAGCACAGTCATTTCTAATAAAAAAGAATTATCCACAAATAAAAAAGCGCATTATGCTCTATCATAACTTATCCACATGTGAATAACAAGAAAAGCGGAACCACCTTAGTTCCAGCCGAACCTGCATATAGTGGTTCCTTAAAGTATTTTATATATAGAGGGTGTTTTAAAGGGGTATCCGAGTTTAAATTCGAGGCTTACTCCAGGTATTTGGAGGTGTATGCGTGAAAATTCCAATTTTATGCGTAAGTTTCAAACTTATTTGCGTAACTTTTCAATTTTATGCGGAACTTTTAAGGATTTATGCGTGAAAATACAACCCCCGGTATCCACTCACAACAGCACCACAATAAAAACTACCAAAAAAAAAACGACCCCACCAAAGCGGGATCGCCTATCTAACTCTTATTTATTCGGTGTAATCACGATGTAACGATTTGGCTCGACTCCATCAGAGTACGTTTTCACTCGCTTATTATCCATTAAAGCTGTATGAATCACTTTTCTTTCATACGATGGCATTGGTTCAAGTGACACTCTTTGGCCTGTGCGAACGGCCTTAAAGGCAAGTCTTTCAGCCAATTGCATTAGTGTATCATTTCTTCTTTTTCGATAATCTTCTGCATCAAGCAATACATTTACGTACTGGTCCGCATATCGATTAATAACTAGCTGCGTTAAATATTGAAGTGAGTTTAAAGTTTGTCCTCTTTTTCCGATTAGGAGGGCAATCTTTTCCCCTGAAAGAATAAATTGAACTTGTTTTCCTTCTTTTATCACTTCAATATCAACTGGTGAACCCATTTTGTTTGCTACATCAGTTAAAAAGTTTTTTGCTTCTTCAATCGCATCAATTTTTTTAGATACTTTAACAATAGCCGGGCGGGTTCCAAAAATACCAAATAGCCCCTTCTTCCCTTCGTCAACTATCGCTATTTCTGCACGATCTCTTGTTGTTTCTAGTTGAGCTAAAGCTGACGCTACTGCTTCCTCAACGGAATTACCCGTAGCAGTTACCTCTCTCACTTTTTCGCTCCTCCTGATTTACCAGTTTCAGCAAGCTTTTTTAAATCTGGACCTTTAATAAAATAGGTTTGAACAATCATAAAGATATTCCCTACTACCCAATATAGTGATAAAGCAGCTGGGAAGCTAAACGCGAACACAATAATCATAACCGGCATAATGTAAAGCATCATTTGCATTTGAGGATTATTCTCTACACCAGCCATCATGATTTTCTGTTGGATGAATGTTGTGATCCCCGCTACAATCGGTAAAATATAAAACGGATCAGGAGACCCAAGGTCAAACCATAAGAAGTTATGCTCTGCAATCTCTCTCGTACGAGAAATGGCATGATAAAATCCAATTAAAATTGGCATTTGAATGATTAATGGAAAACATCCAGCAAGTGGATTTACTCCATGCTGCTGAAATAACGCCATAGTTTCCTGTTGAAGCTTTTGTTGCGTTTTTTGATCTTTTGAGCTATATTTTTCTCTTAACTTTTGCATCTCAGGCTGAATAGCTTGCATGGCCTTTGAACTCTTAGTTTGCTTGATCATTAATGGTAAAATCACCAAACGAATCAAAAGTGTAACTAAAATAATACCTAAACCAAAGTTTCCGCCAGCAAACTCCGCTGTTTTGACAATTAATAACGATAATGGGTATACAATATACTCGTTCCAAAAACCTTCGCTTTCTGCTGTAATCGGCTTATTATACTCTGTACAGCCCGTAAGTAGTGCCATCAGAAATATGAGGCCGATTAAAAGAAGAAGTTTCTTTTTCAACCGTTTTTTCCTCCTTAATATCTAATATCCTCCAAGTATGTCCACTTCAATCTTTTGATGAAAAAAAGAAACACACTACTTGTTCGTCTATTAATAATCCAAGTGTATTGTATCATTTTTTATAAGTACATTTCCTTAAAAAAATGCAATCACTAAGATTTTATTTCCTTCTTTCTACTCTACCATTTAAAACCTTCGCAAGTTTTAAAACATGAGTTAAACTTCCCTTCACTTCATGAAACGTCATATCGGAAGCTGGTTTTCTCGCAATAATAATCAAATCATAGTCATTTTTCATATGTTCTTGAAGCTCTAGTAAGGATTGTCTAATATACCTTTTCACTTGATTACGAGTTACAGCATTTCCAATCTTCTTGCTAACAGACAAACCAACACGAAAATGAGTTTGTTCTGGAACATTTCGTAAATAAACCACAAATTGACGATTCGCTACAGAATTCCCCTTTTTATATATTTCTTGATATTCTTTATTCTTTTTTATTCGAAATTCCTTTTTCATTCATTACACCTACGATCTAGATTAAAGCAAGTGCTCTAGCTTCTGGAGGCGCACACTGCCCTTCCCATTATTTTCTTCTGTGTGAACATCTATACATAAACCGAACTCTTCTTGCACCTGAATGAGAAAAAAGACCACTGACGTTTCAGTGGCCTAAGCAGATAATACTTTTCTTCCTTTGCGACGACGACGTGCTAATACTTTACGTCCGTTTGCAGAGCTCATACGACTACGGAAACCGTGAACTTTGCTGTGTTTACGCTTATTTGGTTGGTACGTTCTTTTCATTATATGACACCTCCCTGAGGAATAACTTTAAAGACAGTCCTTCTAATTATAGAGGCGACCTATAAAAAAAGTCAATAGCCTATCTTCGACTCCTTTTGACAGACAGAATGACAGATAAGATCTTCTTAATTATAAGTGTTTTGGAAAAGCGTCCTCCAAAACATATTTTTCAGCGACTGTTAATAACTTTCGACACGTTTCTCCATTATCCACAACGCTTATTGACAGCTTTTTCACAGATTCTTTCACTGTGGACAATTAATACCCACAGCTTGTACTTGTTGTGGATAAACTTAAAAAACCATTGCGTCTACTTAATTTATTTGATATTATTATTGTGTTTTCACTCTGGATAAAAACATGTGGATAAATAACCTATCCACAGATTGTGGATATCTTGTGGATAGGTTATTCAGACCCTATGTAGAACGTTGTCCACAAGTAGTGGATATTGTCGAAATTCCTCATTACTTCTTATATATATACTTACCCACATTAACAGATTTGTATATTTATAAATTTATAGGTTGTACAGCTTGTATAACCTATGTTTTTTTGTGATCCTTACGGGAAACATAGAAAAATTAGTAGACTGTTTAGCCGCTTCAAAGATGGCATTTATATTCCTAAAAGGAGGGATCAGTGTGGAAAATATTTCGGATCTTTGGAATAACGCGTTAGCCAATATAGAGAAAAAAATTAGCAAACCCAGCTTTGAAACGTGGCTAAAATCTACTAAAGCCCATTCTTTGCAAGGTGATACGTTAACCGTAACGGCTCCAAATGAATTTGCTCGTGACTGGCTAGAAGAACGTTATTCGCAATTAATCGCTGGAATTCTCTACGATATAACTGGAGAAGAACTAGGGGTAAAATTCATCATTCCTCAAAATCAAAATGAAGTGGAAGATGAGATTCCTATCCCACAAAAACGCAATATGAAAGATGACGACCATCAAGAGCTACCGTTAAATATGCTCAATCCGAAATATACTTTTGATACATTTGTTATTGGTTCTGGGAACCGATTTGCACATGCTGCTTCACTAGCAGTCGCTGAAGCACCAGCTAAAGCATATAATCCCCTTTTTATATACGGGGGCGTAGGTTTAGGAAAAACCCACCTTATGCATGCGATTGGGCACTATGTGCAGGATCATAACCCATCAGCAAAGGTTGTTTATTTATCTTCTGAAAAATTTACGAATGAGTTCATTAACTCTATTCGAGACAATAAAGCAGTTGATTTTAGAAATAAATACCGCAATGTAGATGTTCTTCTTATTGATGATATTCAGTTTCTTGCTGGAAAAGAACAAACTCAAGAGGAATTTTTCCATACGTTTAATACGCTTCATGAGGAAAGTAAGCAAATTGTTATATCTAGTGACCGTCCGCCAAAGGAAATTCCGACGCTTGAAGATCGACTCCGTTCACGCTTTGAATGGGGATTAATCACAGACATCACACCACCAGATTTAGAAACAAGGATTGCCATCCTTCGTAAAAAGGCAAAGGCTGAGGGATTAGATATCCCTAACGAAGTCATGCTATATATAGCAAATCAAATTGATTCCAATATTAGAGAGCTAGAAGGTGCATTGATTCGAGTGGTTGCCTACTCTTCTCTAATAAATAAAGATATTAATGCTGATTTAGCTGCGGAAGCTTTGAAAGATATTATTCCAAGTTCAAAGCCACGAGTCATTACGATTCATGAGATTCAACGAGTCGTTGGAGAGCACTTTAATGTGAAGCTTGAGGACTTTAAAGCAAAGAAGCGGACGAAATCTGTTGCTTTTCCTAGGCAAATCGCTATGTATTTATCAAGAGAATTAACCGACTTTTCCCTTCCGAAAATTGGTGAAGAGTTCGGAGGTCGAGATCACACGACAGTTATTCATGCTCACGAAAAAATTTCAAAGCTTATTCAAACAGATTCTCAGTTCCAAAAACAATTGAATGAGATTAATGAGCTTTTGAAAATTTAATACTGTGTATAACTTTCACTTGTTTGCTAACAGTCTGTCCACATGTGGATAGGCTGTATTTCCTTTCGTTCAAGGGAGTTATCCACATACTCACAAGCCCTACTATTACTTCTACTATTTTTTTATAATAAAAATATATAAATAAACCTGATATTCCATTCATACGGGGGGACTTTTTTTATGCGTTTTATTATCCAAAGGGACCGTTTAGTTCAAAGTGTTCAGGATGTTATGAAAGCAGTAACTAGCAGAACAACTATCCCGATCTTAACCGGTATAAAAATTGTTGTAACTGAAGATGGTGTTACATTAACTGGTAGTGACTCAGACATTTCCATAGAATCATTTATACCTAAAGAAGAAGCTGGTGATGAACTTGTCGAAATCAAACAAACAGGTTCTATCGTTCTTCAAGCAAAGTTTTTCAGTGAAATCGTAAAGAAATTACCTACAGATACAGTTGAAATAGATGTTCAAAATCATTTTCAAACCGTTATTCGTTCAGGTAAGTCTGAATTTAATTTGAACGGTCTTGATGCAGAAGAGTATCCGCACTTACCACAAATCGAAGAACAAAATGCTTTTAAGATCCGTACAGACCTCTTAAAAGTCCTTATTCGTCAAACGGTTTTTGCAGTGTCCACCTCAGAAACACGCCCAGTGTTGACAGGTGTAAACTGGAAGGTCGAAAACGGAGAGTTAATCTGTATTGCAACAGATAGTCACAGATTAGCTTTAAGAAAAGCCAAGGTCGATATTGAGAACGATATAAATTACAATGTAGTTATTCCAGGGAAAAGCTTAAATGAATTGAGTAAAATTCTAGATGATACAAATGACCTAGTTGATATCGTCATAACAGAAAACCAAGTGTTATTTAAAGCTAAGCATCTATTGTTTTTCTCGAGATTGCTTGAAGGAAACTACCCTGATACAACTCGATTGATTCCGTCAGAAAGTAAGACAGAAGTAACCGTTAATACGAAAGAGTTTTTACAATCCATTGATCGTGCTTCCTTGTTAGCAAGAGAAGGAAGAAATAACGTAGTTAAATTTTCAACAATTGAAGAAAAAGTGATAGAGGTGTCCTCTAATACACCAGAAATCGGAAAAGTAGTTGAAGAGCTCCAAGCACAAGCAATTACTGGCGAAGAGTTAAAAATATCTTTTAGTGCAAAATATGTAATGGACGCATTAAAAGCTTTAGAAGGACAAGAAATAAAAATTAGTTTTACAGGGGCAATGAGACCGTTTATTATCCAACCTTTAAATGACGATTCTATTCTGCAATTGATTCTCCCTGTAAGAACATATTAAGAATAAGCTGCCAGTTCTCTGGTGGCTTTTCGTTTAACCCTTTGTATACAAACCAAATATTTAGTAAAATAAAGAGTAGACACGAAAAACGCTCGTCATGAAAAATTACGAGAAATGAGTGAGGCTATTTGAGAGAAGAAGTGAAAATTGACACAGAGTATATTACGTTAGGTCAATTTTTAAAGCTAGCAGGTGTTATAGATACCGGAGGAATGGCAAAATGGTTCCTAAGTGAACATGAAATATTTGTCAATAATGAGCAAGATCAAAGGAGAGGTCGAAAGCTTAGAGCTGGAGATGTTGTTGAAATTCCTACCATCGGTTCATACATTGTCATGTAAAAGGAAGCAGGCTTCGACATATGTGTTGAAGTCTCGCTTACTGTATAGGGATAAAGGATGTTTTGAATATGTATATTGAGCATTTAGGGTTAAAAAATTATCGGAATTACGAAGATTTGACTATTAATTTTGAAAACAAGGTTAATGTCATCTTAGGTGAAAATGCTCAAGGGAAAACAAATGTCATGGAATCCATCTACGTATTAGCCATGGCTAAATCTCATCGAACCTCTAATGATAAAGAACTTATTCGCTGGGATGAAGAATATGCTACAATAGAGGGACGGGTAAAAAAAAGTCACGGTCCTCTCCCGATGCAGCTGATTATTTCTAAAAAGGGAAAAAAGGCAAAATGCAATCATCTTGAGCAGCAAAAATTAAGTCAGTATGTAGGGAATATGAATGTGGTTATGTTTGCGCCTGAGGATCTTACACTCGTTAAAGGAAGTCCGCAGGTTAGAAGGCGATTTATAGATATGGAGATCGGACAAGTATCCCCTATTTATCTTCATGAAATGGGGCAATATCAGAAAATCCTCCAGCAAAGAAACCATTATTTAAAAATGTTGCAGATTAAAAAGCAATCAGACCAAACGATGCTCGATATTTTAACGGAGCAATTTATTGACAAGGCTGTTCGTATCGTTGCCAAACGTTATGAATTTCTCCATTTGCTTCAAAAATGGGCTATTCCTATCCATAGTGGAATTTCTAGAGGACTAGAAACGTTAAAGATTGAGTATAAACCTTCTGTTGATGTATCAGAAGAGCAAGATTTGTCGAAAATGGTAGAAGTATTTACTCATAAATTTGATAAAATAAAAACTAGAGAGATCGAACGTGGCACAACACTGTTTGGGCCTCATCGCGATGATATGCTCTTTTTTGTAAATGGGCGTGATGTACAAACTTTTGGCTCTCAAGGTCAGCAACGGACGACTGCATTATCCGTTAAGCTAGCAGAAATTGAACTCATTCATTCGGAAATTGGGGAATACCCTATTTTGCTTCTAGATGATGTTCTTTCAGAGCTGGATGATTATCGCCAATCTCACTTGTTAAACACCATTCAGGGTAAGGTTCAAACATTTGTGACAACAACAAATGTAGATGGAATTGACCATCAAACACTTAAAGAAGCGTCAACCTTTACCGTTGATAGTGGGACGATTAAACAAATCTTATGAGGTGGTCATATGTATGTTCATATTGGAGAAGAGACATTGGTTCGAGCAATAGATATCGTTGCCATCATAAGTAAAGAAAGTGTCGTCTCATCATCACAGATGAATGAATTTTTAATGCATGATCGAGCAGAGGTTGTGGATCTTTCAAAAGGTGGATATAAATCTATCGTGATCACAAAAGATAAAATCTATTATTCACCGTTATCATCTGGAACATTAAAAAAACGCTCTTATAAACTAGCAGCTCAGTATTAGAATAATCTTAGCTCTCTTGCTAAGTGAAAATATATATTTGGTACGCGAAAATCAATTGATTTTTGCTTAATTGTGAAAGAAAGAGTAGGTGAACGGTTTATGGCAATGGAACAAAAAGAAGTCCAAGAACAATCATATGATGAAAATCAGATACAGGTTCTGGAAGGTCTTGAAGCCGTAAGAAAAAGACCGGGGATGTATATTGGTTCCACAAGTGTCAAAGGACTCCACCATTTAGTTTGGGAAATCGTTGACAATAGTATTGACGAAGCTCTAGCTGGCTTCTGTACAGAGATAAATGTTGTAATTGAAAAGGATAATAGCATTACCGTTATTGATAATGGGCGGGGAATTCCGGTTGGGATCCATGAAAAGATGGGAAGACCGGCTGTTGAAGTCATTATGACTGTCCTTCATGCTGGCGGAAAGTTTGGTGGCGGAGGTTATAAAGTTTCTGGAGGACTTCACGGAGTTGGTGCGTCTGTAGTTAATGCGCTTTCTACGTTATTAGAAGTGTATGTTCATCGAGAAGGGAAAATTCACTATCAGAAATTTGAGCGTGGAGTGCCTGTTGCTGACCTAGAAGTGATCGGAGAAACAGACCATACAGGTACGACGATTCACTTTGTCCCAGATAGTGAAATTTTCACTGAGACTCTTGAGTATGATTATGAGACCCTTGCCAATCGTATCCGTGAGCTTGCCTTTTTAAACAAAGGGTTAAAAATAACGATTGAAGATAAGCGTGAAGAAAATAAAGGCAACCAATATTACTATGAAGGCGGTATAAAGTCTTATGTAGAGCACTTAAATAGATCAAAGGAAGTTCTACATGAAGAGCCAATCTTTATTGAAGGCGAAAAAGAGGGAATTACCATCGAGGTCGCCATTCAATACAATGATAGTTATACAAGTAATATTTACTCGTTTGCGAACAATATTCATACCCATGAAGGTGGGACACATGAATCTGGTTTTAAAACAGCTCTTACAAGAATCATAAACGACTATGCAAGAAAATATGGTCAGATAAAAGAAAACGATTCGAATTTGTCTGGTGATGATGTGCGAGAAGGCTTAACAGCTATCGTATCTATCAAACATCCAGATCCACAGTTTGAAGGCCAAACAAAAACGAAACTTGGTAACTCAGAGGTAAGAGCAGCAACAGATACGATTTTTGCCGAGGCACTGGATAAGTTTCTTCTTGAAAACCCTACAGTTGCTAGGAAAATAGTTGAAAAAGGGTTAATGGCGGCAAGAGCCCGTTTAGCTGCCAAAAAAGCGAGAGAGTTAACACGTCGAAAGAGTGCACTTGAGGTATCGAGCTTGCCTGGTAAGCTTGCTGACTGCTCTTCCAAAGATCCTGAAATAAGTGAGATATATATCGTTGAGGGAGACTCAGCGGGTGGGTCAGCAAAACAAGGACGTGATCGTCATTTCCAAGCGATTCTTCCACTTAGAGGGAAAATCCTTAACGTAGAAAAAGCAAGATTGGATAAAATCCTTTCAAATAATGAAGTTCGTGCCATGATTACAGCAATTGGAACAGGGATTGGCGAAGACTTTGATCTTTCGAAAGCTCGCTACCATAAAGTTGTAATTATGACGGATGCAGATGTTGACGGTGCGCATATTCGAACACTGATTTTAACATTCTTCTATCGCTATATGAGACAAATCTTAGAGGCAGGCTATATTTATATCGCTCAGCCACCATTATACAAGGTTCAACAAGGGAAACGAATTGAATATGCCTATAACGATAAAGAATTAGACCGTATTTTTGCAGAGCTTCCGAGCCAACCGAAACCTAATATTCAACGTTACAAAGGACTAGGTGAGATGAATCCTGATCAGCTTTGGGATACAACCATGAACCCAGATACTAGGACGATGTTACAGGTTAGTCTTCAGGATGCTATTGAAGCTGATGAAACGTTCGAAATGCTAATGGGAGATAAAGTTGAGCCACGCCGTAACTTTATCGAAGCGAATGCACAATATGTGAAAAACTTAGATATCTAGAAAAAGGGTAGAGGGTAACCACTATCCTCCTTTTTCTTTCATAGAAGCTTTAAGAAATGATCGATCATTAGCTTTAAAGGAGGTACACACGTTGGCTGAAACACCGAATTCACAAATTAAAGAAATAAATATTAGCCAAGAAATGAAGACTTCATTCTTAGATTATGCGATGAGCGTTATTGTCTCTCGTGCTTTGCCAGATGTTAGAGATGGATTAAAGCCCGTACACCGTCGTATTTTATATGCGATGCATGACCTTGGTATGCATTCTGATAAGCCATACAAAAAATCTGCTCGTATCGTTGGGGATGTTATTGGTAAATACCATCCACATGGAGACTCAGCGGTGTATGAAACTATGGTACGTATGGCACAGGATTTCAACTATCGTTATATGCTTGTTGACGGCCATGGAAACTTTGGGTCTGTTGATGGAGACTCAGCGGCAGCCATGCGTTATACGGAATCAAGAATGTCAAAAATCTCTATGGAACTGTTACGAGACATTAATAAAGACACTATTGATTACCAAGACAACTATGATGGAGAAGAAAAAGAGCCGGTTGTCCTTCCAGCTCGATTCCCTAATCTTCTTGTCAATGGGACAACAGGGATTGCGGTGGGTATGGCAACAAATATTCCCCCACATCAGCTTGGTGAAGTGATTGACGGTGTGTTAGCAGTAAGTAAAGACCCAGAGATTACAACTCAGGAGCTCATGGAGATTATTCCTGGTCCTGACTTTCCAACTGGAGGATTAATATTAGGCCGAAGCGGGATCCGAAAGGCTTATGAAACAGGCAGAGGTTCTATTACATTACGAGCAAAGGTTGTTATTGAACAAAAGGCAAATGGCAAGGAAGTTATCATTGTTAATGAGATTCCATACCAAGTAAACAAGGCGAAGCTAATCGAGAAAATTGCTGAGCTAGCCCGTGAGAAAAAAATTGATGGTATCACAGATCTTCGTGATGAATCAGATAGAAATGGTATGCGAATTGTTATTGAGGTTCGTAAAGATGCCAATGCCAATGTATTGTTGAATAACCTTTATAAGCAAACGGCTCTACAAACAAGCTTTGGAATTAACACATTAGCTTTAGTTGATGGACAACCTAAGGTTTTAAACTTAAAGCAGTGTTTGGTCTACTACTTAGATCACCAAAAAGTTGTTATTCGTAGAAGAACAGAATTTGAATTACGAAAAGCAGAAGCAAGAGCTCATATTTTAGACGGCTTACGAATAGCATTAGATCATTTAGACGCAGTTATTAGCTTAATTCGTTCCTCACAGACAACAGATATTGCTCGTGAGGGGTTAATGACTACCTTCCAACTTTCAGAAAAGCAAGCACAGGCTATTTTAGATATGCGTTTACAGCGTTTAACCGGATTAGAACGCGAAAAGATTGAAGAAGAATATCAAAACCTCGTGAAGTTAATTTCAGAGCTAAAGGAAATTTTAGCTAATGAAGAGAAGGTTCTTGAAATCATAAGAGAAGAACTATCTGAAATTAAAGAACGCTTCAATGATAACCGTCGTACAGAAATTGTGACGGGTGGAATTGAAAACATTGAAGATGAGGACTTAATCCCGGTTGAGAATATCGTTATCTCATTGACTCATAACGGATATATCAAACGTCTACCAGTTTCAACCTACCGTGCACAAAAACGTGGTGGTAGAGGGATACAAGGTATGGGTACGAATGAAGACGATTTCGTTGAACATCTTGTGACAACGTCTACTCACGATACGATTCTTTTCTTTACAAACAAAGGGAAAGTATATCGTTCAAAAGGGTATGAGATTCCTGAATTCTCAAGAACAGCAAAAGGAATTCCAATCATAAATCTGCTTGAAGTGGACAAAGGAGAATGGGTGAATGCCATTATTCCTGTTTCAGAGTTTGTAGATGACTGGTTCCTGTTCTTTACTACAAAAGAGGGAATTTCCAAGCGTTCTCCACTGACTTCGTTTGCGAATATCCGAAACAATGGTTTAATTGCCTTGAATCTACGTGAGGAAGATGAATTAATCTCCGTACGTCTAACGGATGGAAGTAAAGAAATAATCATTGGAACAAAGAACGGATTGCTCATTCGTTTCCCTGAAACAGATGTTCGTTCAATGGGTCGTACAGCAACTGGGGTAAAAGGAATTAATATTGACCAGTCAGATGAAGTTGTTGGAATGGAAGTTCTTGAAGAAAATACAGAAATTTTAATCGTTACCAAGAACGGATACGGAAAACGTACACCTGCAGAGGAATATAGAATTCAGGGACGCGGTGGTAAAGGAATCAAAACATGTAACATTACAGATAAAAACGGAAGCCTAGTTGCGATGAAGGCTGTAACAGGTGAAGAAGATGTAATGTTAATTACTACAGGCGGAGTCTTAATCCGTATGGCGGTTAGTGACATCTCAACAATGGGACGAAATACTCAAGGTGTGAGATTGATCAGATTGAATGAATCAGAAGAAGAATTCGTAGCAACTGTAGCGATGGTTGAGAAGGAAGAAGAAAAAGAAGAAGAAAAAGACGAAGTCATCGTTGGTGAAGAAGAAGAGTCACAAGACTTTGAATCAGCGGATGAAGAATAATTTGTAAGAGAGGGACATTATTATGTTCCTCTTTTTTTATGAATTGGGTAAAATAGACTAAGAATATTATTACTAGAGGGTGTAATTAGTGCGAGTTCTTATAAAAGAAGTTCAAGAAGGGTGCATTCTTTCTGAAGATGTTATTGGGTCTTCGGGCCGGACAATTGTCCAAAAGAAAACAGTGTTAACTTCCGAATTGCTCGAAGTATTAAAAGCCTTCTTAATACCTGAACTAGAGGTTGAAAAGACTCTGTCTAGCGGTCATCCATTTATTCCTAATGAAATACTCTTGGATGATGAAGAAGTGAGACGTGAGGAAAATGAAGAGCAAAGGGAACTTACATTCACAGAACTCTTTCTTCAAGCATCAAGAAGCTTTAAAAAAGAGTTTCGAAGCTGGCAGTCGGGTTTGCCAGTAGATGTTACAAAGGTACGAAGTATTATATTTCCGTTAATCGAAAAAATAGATCACAATCAACCAGATCTTTTTCAACTTCACCACTTTTCAACTGAGGAAGACTATTTATACCAGCATGCAGTTGCGGTTGGATTAATTAGCAGTTTTATCTCTAAGAAACTAGGTTTTAATAAAGGGGAGGTTGTTCAGGTTGCTTTGGCTGGAACATTAAGCGATTGTGGAATGGCAAAGCTTTCTGAAGGAATATTAAATAAAAGAACACCTCTTACACAAGAGGAGTACCAAGAGGTAAAAAACCACCCGACGTATAGCTATAGGCTTATTCAAAGTACACCTTTTATTAGAGAGGCAGGCAAAATCGCCATCTTCCAACATCATGAGCGTTTGGATGGAAGTGGGTATCCATTAGGAGAAAAGGGACAGAAAATCCACCAATATGCAAAAATTATTGGGGCAGCTGACACATTCCATGCAATGACTTCACAACGATTGTATAGAAAAAAACAGTCTCCTTTTAAAGTATTGGAGATGATGCTCCAAGATTTATTTGGACAGTTTGATATTGCCTCCATTCGTGCACTTCAAGCTGGGATTATGAATATTTCTATTGGGAGTTTAGTAAGACTTTCAAACGGACAAGAAGCTGAAATTCTATTTATTGATGAGAATGCACCAACAAGGCCACTTGTAAAAGTATTATCTACTGCTGAAATTATTCATTTGCAGAGAAACCGGATGATTTTTATCGATGAAGTAAAGATTCCTTAGTATGGTAGAGCCAAATAGGTACTATAACTATTTGGCTCTTGAATGTTTCCATTTATTAGTTATTGAATAATAAATAGTGGCTTGCTATACTAGTAAAAGTCAGCTCAACAAGTACTTTAAATAGTTGTTAAAACTTTTTTTAAAAAAGTAGTTGAAATGAGTTGATAAACATGATATATTATTAAAGTCGCCTCGTTGCGACAGTGATTGTTCTTTGAAAACTAAACAAATCATACGTCAACAAAAATGATAGTGTTGAAATATACACTAGCCAACGTTTTAACTTTAAGAGCTAATCTTACTCTTTATTGGAGAGTTTGATCCTGGCTCAGGACGAACGCTGGCGGCGTGCCTAATACATGCAAGTCGAGCGGATCTTTGGGAGCTTGCTCCCGAAGATTAGCGGCGGACGGGTGAGTAACACGTGGGCAACCTGCCTATGAGACTGGGATAACTCCGGGAAACCGGGGCTAATA
>NZ_JBPCCH010000035.1:0-24169 GCF_050971805.1 Robertmurraya mesotrionivorans
ATGAGTCCGATTCAGTATCGAAATCATGCCCAGGAAGTTGCTTAATAATTCGTGTCTAACTTTTTGGGTTCAGATCAGTTGATTGTCCCTTTTTAATGCCCTAAATAGTATTACTAGCATTTGTAGAAGTGAATAGTGTTTAAGGTACAAAATGATTGGAACTATCATATTTTAATGTAACCTTGTCTATGATCACCTTAGAAATTACACCCATTACTAATAGACTCACAAAAGACCAATGGGCATTCCAAGCATTTTCAATGTAAATATTTACGATTTTCATTATGGGAAGAGCTATGTAAGAGATAAAAGCGGAAACAAGGCCTAAAGCAACCAAAAATAGTTTCCATTTTGTATATCTGTTGTAAATTAATGTAAGTCCAATTGGTATAATAAAAAGATTAGCAGGTAACATTGTAGGAATAATAGGTTCAAGTTGCATTCTATAGTCATACCAGTCCATTGCTGTTGCCCAATCATCTAGGTTTTTATTCATTATGTATATGATTCCGAGGTACGCGATGGAAGGGAGAAGTTTATCATTCTTAACAATAATAAAAAATAATACCAGCATGAAGATACAAGCGACAAGAAGCATCCACCATTGCCAGGTGAATACAGTGTGCTTCACCCATATCTCAATTCGTAAGTCGGTTAATTGGTTTGAAAGTTTATCGATTTTTTTACCTAATTCCTCCATATAATTCCTCCATATGTAATCCCTTTTATATTTCCTAATTCTAATCATGTTTTAATTTTTCCTACATAATAAATTTTTAGTCAGTAAGTTTAGATTACATATGGGAGCAATGGTCAATTACTGAATAATGAATGGTGGAGTTTTCGGATGGAAGAGTTCCAATTTGAACAACAATAAAAGAGAGGTGTAAGCCTCTCTTTTGAATACGAATCCGTAATGGGAGAACAGTAAAAATTATTCACTTCGATTGCGCAAAGCTTCTCTATCTACATTTTGTGGCGGTTGTTCTAACCATCTGTTATCGATCATGAGTTTCACACCATCACTTGCAAAATCTAAGATTTCTGTTAGTAATCGAGTGTAATGTCCACTAATATCTTTTCTAAGACTTGCTCCTATGGCTGCTCCGTAGCCTGCTACACTCACCGCAGTTAAGCTATCTGTGTGAAACATCATTAACTTATCAGAAAATATAGGCTCTATGGATTGAGAAATAGTTGAATCCCAAGTGCTTGGAAGAGGAACTTCATCTTCTAGCAATATCTTTCTAAATACGGTTTCATGCTTTGCTGCGATTTCTGCACCTCTCTCCATGTATTTTCGAACTTCAGGTGATTGAGCCGATTGCGAAAATCCAGATACAAAGGTTCTACCGATGGAGTTTGTTTCAGTATTTGTTGAAATATGGGCAAGCTCGATCGCGGTTAAAGGACGGTGTTTCCCTATTAAACCTGAAAGAAAGGATTCGCTCTCTATGTACTCGGCTTTTTGCATCGGTGGTATAGTAGGTGAACGAATAAATGTCCCTTTATTTAGGAGTAAATCACAAGACTCATTATATAATTTCATAAATCTTTCGGATATTTTTGAAAAAAGAGCTCTCACATCATTTCTAGCCAATACTTCTAGTAAGGCTGCTGCAGCTGCTGTTCCAGCGGCAGCTGTATACTTAATATATCTTAGAGCAAATAGGTCGGAGTATAATCGATCAGCTTTCAGGTTAACGTCTTCTTGAGTGAACCCGATAGGGAGGGCGTGATCTTCTTTTTCAAAGATTTGTTTCACTTCATTAATAACAAATTGACAATTAGCTAAAGCTGTTTGAAGAACTACGGTATTATCGTCATCCTCATTCACTTGAGCAAAGTGCTTAATAACACAATACGTCATAGAGTTCTGCATATAAGCACTCCATAATGCGGCAACTTCTGAAGAAACAAGTTTTGGGTTATGATCCATTTCCTTTAAGAACTCCTTTTTATGCTTACTATTTCCAAAGGAGAATAAGATATGTAATAGAATCTAATAGGGGATGAGGTGGGGAATTGCAATGTTTTTTCAACATACAGTAAAAGAGTACGTTACATACGTACTCTTTTGTCTATAAGTGCGAGTAAAATATGAATTGGTTCTTGCCTTGATGTTTAGCAACATACATGGATTGATCAGCATGCTTTATTAGATTATCTACACTGTTACTATCATCGGGAAAGATGACAATCCCGATACTTGCAGTTAAAAGAATCCTCTCTTCATTACCCTCCCAATTGGAAAGTACGTGTAAGATTTCTTGGGCTTTCGTAGAAATATGTTCGTAATCGTGAAGATCATTAAAAACCATAATAAATTCATCTCCACCTAAACGAGCAACAAAACCAATATTAGAAACGACCTCTATTAGTCTTCTACCAACTTGTTTTAAAATACGGTCTCCATAATCATGTCCATACGTATCATTTACCTCTTTAAATCCATCAAGATCAATAAACATAATGGTTAGTTTTCGGGAACCAATAAGTTCTTTATTTGATAAATATTGATAAAGGTATCTCCGATTGTATAGACCTGTCAACGTGTCAATGACTGCTTGCTTTTCAAGTGTTAACACATAACTGAAGAAACGAGAAAGTTTTTGTAAATGCTCTGCCTCTTTATTTGTAAAGTGGGAGGGTTTGGTATCTACTGCGCACAGGGTTCCAAAAACCTCACCATTCTGAAAGGTGACAGGTACACCGAGATAAGAGCCAATATTATGATCTGAGAAAACGTGGAAGCCTTCTTTACTTGTATCATTTATGATTAACGGTACCCTACCGTTATAGTCCAAATATTGTCAGAAGGAATCACGTAAGTGTAATGAATCATCAGGAAGGTTAACTCCAGTTTGGTTATCAAGTTTTTGTACAATCTCTAGATAATTGTCTTTTATTCTAGATAAAAAAATAGTTTTACCTGGAACTAATGAGCTGACAAGCTCAAGTAAGTTTTCCACTGCTTCTTCAAAGGTTTGAAAAGGTGCGGTAGACAAAATTATCACCTCTTTTCATCGTTGTTCCACTATTAACATATGGGATGATAGGATAAAAATCAATAGTAATATTGCTATCATTTGGTATTTACTTAGTAAATTTTTCAATAGTTGAATGTCATATACCAATCTTTTCCTTCATTACTATAATGAGACAAACTCAGCTACCTAAATATTTTTTGTTTTGATGGATAAGAATATGAGAAGTGAGGTGTGATATGAGAAACTTTTCTATAATTGTCATAATAGGAATTCTTATTTATCTTTTTATTCTTCCGGTAGAATCTAAAGCAAATGTACAAAAGTATGACGATGACGACCTTCCCATTAGTTTTGAAATTGAAATCCTGACTTGGGAAATCGCAAAAGACATCCTGCCAAAAGGGAAGAAGTTTACCGTGATTGATGTCGAAACTGGGAAACAATTCAAGGTTCAAAGACGAGCGGGTAGCAGACATGCAGATGTTCAGCCTCTTACCACAAAAGATACAAAGATCATGAAGGAAATATATGATGGGAAGTGGAGTTGGAAAAGACGAGCCATAATCGTGAAAGTAGGGGATCAATTTATTGCGGCTTCTATGCATGGAATGCCTCACGGAGCAGGAGCACTCCAAAACGGATTTCCGGGCCATTTTTGCATTCACTTTTTAGGAAGTACCACCCATCGCTCAGGAAAGATGGATAAACTCCATCATTTAATGATCTTAAAAGCAGGTGGAAAAGAAGAAGAGTACTTACATACCGTTGATCCTTATGAAATGATTGAGTTTTTTGTTACAGGCATAAATTATCAAGACCCTCATTTACTGAAAGTAACGATTGCGGAAAACAAAACTCCTACAAAATTAAAGAAAATGGCTAAGAAATTTACTTATTTCCGAATTACATCCATGTCCTTTTTACCAGTGGAAGATCTAGAAGGTCAGCTGGTGCTAGAAGTTCAGGTAGAAGCAAAATATCACACAGATAAAAGTGGGAAAGTAACAAAGAACATGACATTTATTTTAAGAAAAAATAGTGTGATGGATCGGTGGATGATTGACTCGGAGCATTTTTTCAATCAAATTCAGGGAAAAAATTGAAAACCTACATGATTAGGTTTTCTTTTTTTGCTATACTAAAAAACAAAACATTTTAAAATAGTAGTATAGTTTTGAACAATAAGGAGACAACTTGATATGAAATTACAGGCATCAGCTAAGATGGACAAACTAACAACATCCATTTTTATAGACTTAGCCAATCGAAAAAATGAACTCATGAATAGTGGGAAAGATGTGATTGATTTAAGTGTCGGTAGTCCCGATTTATCTCCATCGTCATTGGTTATGGATACGATTAGTACATACAGTAAAGATCCAGCAAATTATGGATATACGTTAAAAGGAACGGCTGAGTTTAGTGAAGCGGTTAGCTATTTCTATAAAAACCGTTATGGAGTGGAGCTTAACCCGAAGGATGAAGTTCTTCAGCTTATGGGTTCACAGGATGGACTTTCACACTTGGCAACGTCCATGGTAAATCCAGGTGAATATGTGCTTGTACCTGATCCAGGTTATCCGATTTACGAGGCGAGTGTGACGATTGCGGGTGGAGTCGTGTATCCGATGCCATTATTCGAAGAAAATGATTTTCTTCCTATTTTAGAGGACATCCCGGAAGAGGTGTTAGTGAAAACAAAAATGATGATCTTGAGCTATCCAGGAAATCCAGTAACTTCCATTGCGGACAGAAGCTTTTTTGAAAAGTTAGTAGCTTTTGCTAAGAAGCATGAAATTCTTGTGGTACACGATTTCGCTTATTCGGAACTTATTTTTGATGACCATCCTCAATTGAGCTTTATGTCTATCGAAGGGGCAAAGGAAGTCGGAATTGAGTTCAATTCTTTATCAAAAACCTTTAATATGGCTGGCTGTAGAATTGGATACGTGGTCGGAAATGCTCAAGCTTTACAAATTCTAGCCTCTCTAAAGTCACATATGGATTACGGAGTGTTTTTACCGATCCAGAAAGCAGCTGTAGCAGCATTAACTTCCGATTTTTTGATGCTTGCTGAACAGAAACACATATACGAAGACCGAAGAAATACATTAATTGACGGACTCAATCAGGGCGGCTGGGAAGTAAAAACTACCCCAGCAACGATGTTCATTTGGACGAAAATTCCTCAAGGCTGGACCTCTCGTCAGTTTGCTTTTGAATTGCTTGAACACGCTGGTGTGGCGGTTGTACCAGGAGACGCATTCGGAGCACAAGGAGAAGGGTACGTGCGAATCGCATTAGTACAGCCTTCTGAAAGATTAGCAGAAGCCGCAGAGCGAATTCAGAAGTTTTTACATATCTATCGACCAGAAACCAATTAATATAAATCCCTTTCATTGTAGGAACATTACTACTTTGATAGGGATTTTTTTGGTGGCTGAAAAGGGATATATGTGATTTTTATAATTAGGAGAAAGAATATTTTTAACTTGTTAGTGGGTAATTGTAAGAGTAGTAGTAAAGAGGAAGTGTCCTGGCGGCTCGGCTACCATAGCGATTGCGTTAGGCCCGTGGCTTTGCGTCTCTCATTTTCATAAGATTTGCCTTTGCAGGATTGTGGTTATTTAATCTGTTCGGTTGCTAAATCGATAACTGACTGTAAAAGTTGAATGTGGTCCCATATTTGCTCTCTTATAGCATCATCTGTACATTTCGATTGTTCATATTGTAAAAGCTCTAATTCTCTCTTGAAATAAATCACATCAAGGGCATCTTGAAGACTTTGCTTTGATATAAGATCATGTTGTGAATACATCAACCTTCGTATCGCCTCATTTTTTAAAAATTTGAGAAAGTCATTTTCTAAGTTGAACTTTATGGCTCGAATAATGATATTTGACAATTGTTCATCATCTAGTCTTTGTAGCGAATTCATAGGGAAATCCTTTCTTACAATCTACTTTAATTAGTATATATAGGATAAGTTCAATAGTCCAAAGGTAACTGCATACATCATAAGATATTTTTCGACAAAATTCGTAGTTGCTGACTATTTGTGCGCTGACGTATATCATTACCCGTTATTGAAGAAATGTAGACATAAAAAAGCAAAAAAATTGTAGGGAAATTATGGTTGGAGTAAAATGGGTATTGTTATTGGAATATTTTCACAAAGGGAGTAATGTATATGACGGAAATACAAGCAAAACAGGGTCGTCAAGCTGAGTATGACATTGATCAAATCTATTTAAATCGGTGGTCGCCTCGTTCGTTTTTAGAAAAAGAAGTGCCAGAGGACGTTCTTATGAGTGTATTAGAAGCAGCACATTGGGCTCCATCTGCAAATAACTCTCAGCCTTGGAGATTTGTGATTGCACGCTCACAAGAGGATCGTAAAAAATTTCATTCTTTTATCAAGGAAGGAAACCGTAAATGGTGTGAAAAGGCTCCTGTTTTTGTGGCAATTTTGTCTGATAAAAAATTGGGTTACCATGCGTTTGATACCGGTTCGGCTTGGGGATATTTAGCACTACAGGCAAGCCAAAAAGGATTAATCACTCACCCGATGGCAGGTTTTTATCAGGATCAAGCTCGAGAAGCATTAAATGTCCCGGATGACTTCGACATTCAAGTGATTGTCGCAGTTGGATATCAGGGAGAGAAAGAAGCACTACCAGCTGAATTACAAGACCGTGAGCAACCATCGGGCAGACGACCTCTGAAGGAGTTAGTTTTTGAAGGTGAATACAAGTAGATTGGTAGTTGAGCAAATCACTGAGTGGTTTGCTTTTTTTTTATATGATGGTGTTTGTTAATTTGATTTAGATTTAGGACCTTGGGTTTCCAAAATTAGTGGAGTGAGGGAGCTAAATAGCATTTTAGTGTCCTTAAATTCTAATATTTAGTAGAATAAAGAATCTTAATTAAAATTACACCAGCAGAACCGAGTCTTTAGGAAAGTCAAGCAACAAAACAACAGTCTAGAGAGAGAACGATAAATATCAATGTAACATAAAGGAAGAACCATAATGAAAAAATACGAAAACCAAATACCAACCTCTATGAATATGAATTTAAAGTCCATGATCAGCATGATGAAGGATTCTGTTACAAGCAGAAGTATCCGAAGGCCAAGCGGTCCCATCCAGGTAGAAAATTTTGTTGAGGGAACTACTTCTCATTCAAGGGTTACCTGGTTCGGGCACTCGGCTTTTCTTCTTGAGCTAGAAGGGAAAAGACTCTTCTTTGATCCTATGCTTGGTAACCGTCCGTCACCCGTTTCATGGGCTGGTACGAAACGTTTTAGCACAAATTTACCGATTGAACCTGAAGAGCTTTCTAGAATTGATGCGATTGTGATCTCACATGACCACTATGATCACCTGGATTATTCATCTATTCGTAGATTAAAGGATAAAACACAAAGATTTATTGTACCGTTAGGGGTACGACGATGTTTAATCAATTGGGGTGTTCCTTCAGAAAAAATTACTGAGCATGCGTGGGGCGATGAAGTCCAGTTTGAGGATCTCACACTAGCTTGTATGCCCGCCAGACATTTTTCCGGAAGAGGTTTATTTAATCGAAATTCTACCTTGTGGTGTTCATGGGTAATAGCAGGACGTGAAACAAAGGTATACTACAGTGGCGACAGCGGTTATGGTCCACACTTCAAGGAAATTGGTGAAACCTACGGACCTTTTGACGTAACTTTGATGGAATGCGGTCAATATGATGAGCGTTGGTCCCATATACATATGCTACCGGAAGAAACGGTACAAGCCCATCTTGATGTTCGCGGTGATTTGTTAATACCTGTTCATTGGGGAGCCTTTACCCTTGCTTTCCATTCGTGGATTGATCCGGTAGAACGGGTAACAAAAGCGGCATCTCAGCATCAGGTATCCATTGCTACACCGAAAATCGGGGAAATCGTTTGCATAGGTATGGATGATTGTCCGAGAACTCCTTGGTGGAGGTGACTTTTGGAAGAAGTAGACGTATGTTTGCTTCTTTTTTTAATCCTTTATTGTAACCGATCTATTTGACCCTCATGTACAAGGAGAACTTCATCCAAGCATAATATCTCGAGATTTCCATTTCCATAATCAAATACTACATTACACTTTAGACCTTTATAAAGGACTATTTCATAAATCAATTTCCACACACCTTTCAAAAGTATTATTTTTCAACACAAAAACTATTTTAACAACATCAGTTTGTAAATAAAACCATTTTTTACCAACATTTTTAGTCAATAAACAACAAATTTCAACGATTCTTTGTCGACACTCGTTCGTCTACCTTCTTTTATCCTTTTTTATAAACAAGACTTTTGTTGTATTCAAATATCTTGATGATGAGAGTAATATATGAGGATGTATGTTGTGAATTACAAAGAGAGAAGGTAAGTAAGATGGATTTTTTATCGGTCCAACTCGACTATGATATGTTAAAAGATTTAGGGATCTCTATCGGAATATTGCTTTTGTTTATTCTATTTAGAAACCTATTTACGAAGTATGTATTTCAGTTGATTTTAAAATTGTCTAGAAAAACACCCACTGATTTTTTTACGCAAATTTGCTTAAGCTTTGAACGCCCGATCGGCTGGTTGTTTATTATTATCGGTTTATATGTAGCGATGGATTATTTCCCGTTTATTGAACAGCACAATGCGCTATTTTTAAAATTCTTACGATCGATGGTGATTGTGACCATCACATGGGGGTTATTTAATCTTTCTTCACCAACCACAGGAATTATCATGAGTGTGAATCAAAAGATTAATAATAAGATAGATTTAATACTGATTCCTTTTATTTCAAGAACGATTCGTGTGATCCTTGTTGCCATCAGTATCAGTATCATTGGTCAGGAATTTGATTATGACGTAAATGGCTTGGTTGCAGGACTAGGACTTGGTGGTCTCGCTTTTGCATTAGCTGCCAAAGAAGCGGTAGGCAACCTGATTGGTGGAATCGTCATTGTAACCGAAAAACCTTTTTCGATTGGAGATTGGATTTTAACTCCTAGCGTCGAGGGGACGGTAGAAGATATCAATTTCAGAAGCACGAAGGTCCGAACGTTTAGTCAGGCTTTAGTGACCGTTCCGAATTCAACCCTAGCGAACGAACCAATCACCAACTGGAGTCGAATGGGGAAAAGACGAATCACTTTCCACTTAGGACTAAACTATAAATCCACTAAAGATCAAATTCAAAGAGTCGTTCAGCGGGTGGAACATATGCTGCGAAATCATGATGACGTTCATCCGGATACGATTATGGTTGCATTCGATCAGTATAATGATAGCAGCCTTGATATCCTCTTATACTTTTTCACCAACACGACCGTTTGGGGAGAGCATGTGAAAATTAAACATGAAATCAACATAACCATTATGGCCATTTTAGAAGAAGAGGGAGTCGAAGTGGCGTTCCCAAGTAGAACGATTTACGTGTCACAGGAATCCAGTGACTTGCTTCAAACTATGGGTTCTTATGATTGAAAATGTAGTGTTAAGAGACCAACCGTTCATATTTTGACGGTTGGCTCTTTTTTTATATCGTCAGATCCTTAAAGAAGGATTCTACTAGATTGATGTTGAAATATTTTATACTCGCATATAGACAAGGAGATTACGAATGTGAAAAGGGAATTACGTTATATTGGGGAAAAGATCGTAAAAAATGAGGATATATTAGCTAATAGAATATCAGAGTTAATCGATTCGGATTATTCATCAAGTTTAAGTAAAGCTGGAGCTCCAGACCAAGAGTTGCATGCCTACAGAGCGGAACTCGTCAAATACTTTGGACAGGCATTATACGAGGAAAAGGAAATCATTCAGGAGCATGTGATACGATGGGGGAAAAAGGCCGCTAGATTTGCGATGAAATATCAGGTGTCACTCAGCAATGCCTTACGCGCCGTTAGCTTTTACCGAACTATTCTTTGGGATGTATTTACCGACGAGTTAGCAGAAAAACAATTTGCGGCCATTACGATGCTTGATGTGTCTAAAATCATTGATCCTTTAATAGATAAAGTACTGCAAGTGATGAGTGAAGTGTATGAAAAAAGAAACACGGAATTAATGAATATTGCTTATTCCGCCGTAGAGGAATTATCTGTTCCCGTTGTGGTGATCACAAAAGGAATTGCGGTGATTCCACTGATCGGGACGATAGATACAAGTCGAGCTCAATTAATCATGGAAACTGCCCTCAATGAAGGATCACGTCTCCAGTTAGATTCGTTAATTATGGATGTATCTGGTGTTCCCATCATTGATACGATGGTAGCTGACCAACTATATAAAATCATAACTGCTCTAAAACTAAGTGGGATAGAGCCTTTAATCACAGGGATTCGCCCAGAATTGGCGCAAACGATTGTGAATATTGGCTTGCATTTTAATGAAGTAACCACGCAATCATCGCTCGAGAATGTGTTGAAGAAATTAGGGTTTAAAATAGAAAAAAGCCGGTAACATGAGGTGAACAATTGACGATTAAAGGATTAAACCATCTATTATTTTCTGTTTCTGATTTAGAAAAATCAATTCATTTTTACCAAAATGTATTTGATGCAAAGCTTTTAGTAAAAGGGAGAAGCACCGCTTATTTTGATTTACATGGGATTTGGCTTGCGCTTAATGTCGAAAAGGATATTCCTCGAAAAGAAATATCCCAATCTTACACGCATATTGCTTTTTCTGTAGATGAGGAAGATCTAGACATGTTATATGAAAAACTGCAGCGTTTGAATGTAAACATTCTTTCAGGGCGTACCAGAGATAAACGCGATAAGAAGTCGATTTACTTTACTGATCCGGATGGACATAAATTTGAATTTCATACAGGTACTCTACAAAATCGTTTAGAATACTACAAAAAAGACAAATCACATATGGAATTTTTCGAATAAGTAAATGAAAGCCCTGATTGGTTTATCCACCAATTAGGGCTATTTTTCTTTCATGACTTTTCATCTTACGTTCATACTAAGGAAAAAGGAGGAAGAAGATGGGACAGCTTACATACAAGCAATCGTGGTTCGGGAATGTAAAAGGCGACATCTTATCAGGTATCGTTGTTGCCCTAGCCCTAATTCCAGAGGCGATTGCTTTTTCTATCATCGCGGGCGTTGACCCGATGGTTGGGTTATATGCTTCATTTACGATTGCTGTGACGATTTCGTTTCTTGGCGGAAGGCCAGGTATGATTTCTGCGGCTACCGGGGCGATGGCCTTAGTTTTTATTGATTTAGTGGCTAATTACGGTGTTCAGTACATGTTGGCGGCAACGATACTAACTGGTATCCTTCAAATTATATTTGGTGTGTTTAAGTTAGCAAGATATATGAAATTTATTCCGAGGTCTGTCATGGTCGGTTTCGTTAATGCGTTGGCGATTCTCATTTTTGTCTCGCAGCTACAGCATTTTCAAGACGAGCATTCAATTATCTATGTATTGGTCGCCCTAACCTTAGCCATTATTTATCTATTTCCTTATCTTACAAAGGCCGTACCTTCTACTCTAGTTGCCATTGTAGCGATTACAGCTTTATCGATCTTTATGAATTACGGAGTACGTACTGTAGGGGATATGGGAGCGATTTCGAAAACCTTGCCGGCTTTTTTCTTACCAGATATTCCGCTCAATCTGGAAACACTCGTTGTTATCTTTCCCTATTCATTCGCGCTTGCTGTCGTGGGACTTCTTGAGTCATTATTAACCGCCACGATTGTGGATGACATGACAGACTCAGATAGTGATAAGAACATGGAGAGTAGAGGACAAGGTATTGCCAATATCATTACTGGTTTCTTTGGAGGAATGGCTGGTTGTGCGATGATCGGTCAGTCTGTGATTAATGTAAAGTCAGGTGGTCGTGGAAGATTATCTGCACTTATAGCTGGTGTATTTTTGATTTTTCTAATAGTGGTTCTTGGAGATATTGTTATTCAAATCCCGATGGGTGCTTTGGCAGGGGTGATGATTATGGTCTCTATCAGTACGTTTGACTGGAATTCGGTTAAAACACTTTACCTGATTCCAAGAAGTGATGCAGTGGTGATGGTCGTTACCGTATTAACCGTAGTCTTAACCCATAATCTAGCCATTGGCGTATTTACAGGAATTCTACTTAGTGCGATCTTTTTTGTCTCAAAGATATCAAAAGTAAGAGTAGATAGTAAACTAGAAGGCAATACAAGAACATATACGGTTAAAGGAGAATTATTTTTTGCCTCGGTGACAGAATTGTTAACTCTGTTTGATTATAAGGAAAATATTAAAAATGTAGAAATCAACTTAAGCCGCTCACATGTATGGGATGATTCGGCTGTCGCTGCGGTTGATAAAATTGTGAAAAAATTCGAAGAAAATAACATAATGGTAAATGTAACAGGATTAAATGAAGACAGTAACGAATTAGTAAGTAAATTGGCAAATAAACTTGGATCACATTAATGGGGGTAGAATGATGTATAAAAAAATTCTTTTAGCATCCGACGGATCGGAACACTCCAAACGAGCAGCAGAAAATGCCATTCACATCGCACAATGCTCTAAGGGCTCATTGATGGAAGTGGTGTATGTAGTAGATGCAGATAAAGCTAAATCAGATGTGTTAAGTAATTGGAATACAGCGGATATAGGTGATAAACGGAAGGAACGAATGAAAGATATTGAAAAAATGGCGAAAGACGCAGGGATATCCTATAAATTAACGATTCTTCACGGAGAGCCTGGTCCTACAATTGTAGACTATACGAATAAAAATAATTTTGAAATCGTTATCATTGGCAGCAGGGGGTTAAACGGACTACAGGAATTTGTGTTAGGTAGTGTAAGCCATAAGGTAGCGAAACGAGCGAACTGTCCGGTTTTAATCGTGAAATAAAAAGAAAGACCACATTTTGTGGTCTTTCTTAACTCAATTTTCGTGTTTCTACTAGTACAAGTCTCTCCGGCTTTTTGGCTAACAAAGCACAGCCTAAACCAATCAGTGGAAACACCATTAAGAGAAACAAACTTTCTGTATAGCTATGGAAAAGATCAAAACCTAATCCCAACGGAAGTGGACCGCAGGCAGACCCGATGACCATAACCTTAGCGGCAATTCCACTAATGCTACCTAAATACTTTCTTCCAAAGTAGTTCGGCCATACAATGTTTAACGTAATACGCTCGACTCCTGAGCCAATTCCCCAAAGAACCCCAAAAAGGACCCCGATTGCTGCGCTATTGGCCTGTGTTAAAACAAATAACACGACAATCTCTAAAGCAAAAACTGTTAACAACAACAAACTGGTTTTCACCTTTTCAACAATGAAACCGGAAATGAAGCTAATAGGAAATCCAACTATCGCCATTAAACTAAGTACAGTGGCGGCTAATTGAGGAGAAAGCTGTTAAAGAAACAGGCGAAAGCAAGGACGCTTCCAACAATGACCATCATCATTCGTTGCCCTAACTTATCGACGAGTCTTCCCATAAACATCATTAATAGACCCGCACATAAGGTTGCCACACTGTATAAACTAGAAATTTCCGTGCGCGACCACACAAAGCTTTTTATGTATTCATCAATGAATACGGAGTTGGAATAGGTTTGCCCAGGTCCAGAAAAGAAACCACCTAATGCAGCAATAAAGACAATTACCCATCCATAATAAAAGGATGTTTTTTCATGATGCATGGTTTTACTCAAACAAACAATTCCTTCGTAAACAGAAATAAATGCTCTAATTAAACTATATACGATTTCTCATCATTTTTCTCTTAATCTTTTTTATGAAAATTATAGGTTCATAGCGTTTATCTGAAAAATACAGAGCATATGGGAGTAAATATTAGATGAGCGCGCTTTCATTCAATTTCACAATTTTTCCACATTCTTATATACTTGTTTCTGTTAAAAACGGCCCCGACTTTCATGAGAGTTGAAAGTCACTACAAATAAAAAAAGAAGAGGTGCTTCATGAATTTAAACACAATTAAATATGAATGGTTTGGGAACATCAAAGGAGATGTGTTGGCAGGGCTAGTCGTAGCAATGGCCTTGATCCCAGAGGCAATTGCCTTCTCGATTATTGCAGGAGTAGATCCTATGATTGGATTGTATGCGTCCTTCTGTATCGCAGTTGTGATTGCTTTTGTTGGGGGAAGACCAGGGATGATTTCTGCTGCAACTGGTGCGACTGCCTTACTTATGACCACATTAGTGGCTGAACACGGACTGCAATACCTATTAGCTGCGACAATTTTGACAGGGGTTATTCAAATTGTCATGGGTGTACTGAAGTTAGGGAAACTGATGAAATTTGTTCCTCGATCAGTGATGGTTGGTTTTGTTAATGCGTTAGCCATTCTTATTTTTACAAGCCAATTAACACACTTTGTTGGAGAATCATGGGCCATGTATGCGATGGTAGCAGGAGCATTAGCGATTATTTATATACTCCCTCGATTCACAAAGGCTGTTCCATCCCCATTAGTGGCTATCGTTGTCATTTCTGCCATTGCGATCTTTACAGGTAGTGGAGTTCGTACGATCGGAGATATGGGTGAATTAACACAAGCCTTACCTATGTTTTTACTGCCTGATATTCCATTAACGTTTGAGACGTTGCAAATCATTTTCCCTTATTCACTTTCAATTGCGATTGTTGGTTTAGTGGAATCCTTGCTAACAGCAACGATCGTTGATGATATGACGGATACGAAAAGTGATAAAAACAAAGAGGCACGTGGTCAAGGGATTGCCAACATCGTATCTGGACTGTTTGGTGGTATGGCTGGATGTGCGATGATTGGTCAATCGGTGATCAATGTGAAATCTGGTGGACGCGGCCGACTCTCAGCTTTTGTGGCTGGCGTGTTCTTAATGATTTTGATCTTAGTATTAAATGACTTCCTTGTTCAAATTCCGATGGCAGCCCTTGTGGGTGTGATGATTATGGTGTCCATTGGTACTTTTGATTGGGGTTCAGTGAAATCTCTTCATAAAACTCCGATTACCGATACGATTGTAATGATTGCTACCGTTCTTACGGTACTGATGACACATGACTTATCAAAAGGTGTTTTAGTAGGAATAATTTTAAGTGCGATTTTCTTCGCTTCAAAAATATCAAAAGTAAATGTCACGACTTTAGCATCTGATCAATCTCATAAAAAATTCTACCGTGTATCTGGGCAGCTGTTCTTTGCTTCTGTAACAGACTTTGTAGAATGCTTCAATTACAATGAAAATGTTAAAGAAATAACTATTGACTTAACGGAAGCTCATCTATGGGATGATTCTGCAGTTGGTGCGATTGATAAAATCGTCATTAAATACCATCAAAACGGGATTAAAGTCAATCTCGTAGGATTGAATAAAGAAAGCAATAAATTAATAGATAAGTTAGCTGTTCATAACAAACCAGGTGGCCTAGAGAAAGTGGTAGGACATTAAAGAAAACCGCAAAGCGATGATGCTTTGCGGTTTTTTTATAGTTGTTATTCATTTTTTAGATATCCTTAATGTTCTCTTTAGAAATTCTTTAGAACGGGTATCTATACTAGGTTTGTAAGTAAGATTTAAGGAGGAAGAACAATGGAAGAAACAAGATCAATCATGTTCACCATACAGTCCTGGCATGTATTAGCGCCGGTTTTTGTATTGGGACTGTTATGGCTGGCGAGGTGGATTGTCCGTCAAGAAAGGAAGATTAATCTAGCACAGTTAGCGGTACTATCATCTTTTGGTATATACTTACTATGCGTCATGCATTTTGTATTTTTTCCAATTGATGTGAATCTTGGAATTTATGCGAATCAGACGCCGTGGTATAAGACGATCAACTTTATTCCCATTTTGACGATAGATGTGACCACGTTTTTATTAAACATCATCATGCTCATACCGTTTGGGATGTATATTCCATTTTTGAAAAAGAATGTGGTTTCTTTGAAAAAGGTTGCTAAGCTCGGATTGATGATGAGCCTTTCTTTGGAGGTCCTGCAGTTACTCTTTCGAGTGACGTTAGGAAGTGGAAGAAGTACCGATATTAATGACTTGTTGGCAAATACATCGGGGGCGGTAATTGGTTTTCTCCTCATAAGAGTTTTATTAAATGTAACCCCGTTAAAGAGCATGCTTAGGTCGTTTCAGCTCTAGTGTCATAAGGAGGCAAAGCAATGACCCGTATATTAATAGTAGAAGATGATCAACAGATTTCAGAGTTGATCGAATTATATATGAAAAATGATGGATATGAGATAGAGAAAGCGGGAGATGGGATGACGGCACTGCAACTGTTGGAGGGTACTCCCCCTGACCTCGTCATATTAGATATTATGATGCCAAAGATGGATGGGCTCGTATTTTGTAAAGAAGTTCGCAAAAACAATCAGGTCCCCATTTTGATGGTTAGTGCCAAAGTAGGGGATATGGACAAAATCATCGGTCTAATGACAGGTGCTGATGATTATATGAGCAAGCCATTTAATCCTTTAGAGCTAAGTGCTAGAGTAAAAGCTTTGTTACGCCGGGCCAATTATCAACCATCTGACAACAATGAGGATGAACTTCACGTTGGTTCTTTATCCATCGATAAAAGAAGCCATATGGTTACGGCAGGGGAGCAAGTGATGAAGCTGACGGCAAGAGAGTTTGAGATTCTTTATTTGCTTGCGAAAAACCGTGGACGCGTGTTTGCGTCAGAAGAGATTTTTGAGAGGGTATGGAAGGAACCAGGGGAGGGGTCGAATAAAACCGTGATGGTTCATATCAGCAATCTTCGCGATAAAATCGAAGCGGCTGCCCCAGGAGAAAAGATCATTCAAACCGTCTGGGGAGTGGGATATAAAATTGAAAAATAATATGATTGAACTCGTTAAGTTTCTTCCTAAATGGAAGATTACCATATACCTTGTTCTATCATTCTGCCTAGCGCTAGTGACAGGAATCATTCTGTTACCAATAATATGGTATTTAGAAGACAATTCACGTTTTTTTGAGAACCTATTGTTTCTATTATCCTATTTTCGTGAACTCATATTCTTCGTTTTTTATGGTGTCACGATGGTGTTTTACTTGTTCCTCTTTTATCAATATGAGCGGAAGCAATATTTGGCTTTTTATCTGAAGAGAATCACAGAAGATGTTCAGACATTTGGTGATAGAAATATTGGTGAAATCTCATGTCCAGCTGAATTTCATGCACTGGCTGAAGGTATCCAAAGGATCATTGAAAAGTCGGAAGCAGCGATCAAAGAAGTCAAAAGGGTCGAACAGTTAAAAAATGAACTTGTCACCAATGTGGCACACGATCTTCGTTCACCATTAACCTCGATTATTGGTTATTTAGATCTGATAAATAATGACCGATATCGCGACGAAGTGGAGCTTCGACACTTTGTCCAAGTGATTCATGATAAAGCCGCAAGCTTGCATGTGTTAATTAATGATATTTTTGAGTATACGTATGTCCAAAATCAGCAAATCAAACTTCAGAACCACCCGATTCATATCGAAGAAATGCTCAATCAATTGGCCGTTCAATCTAGAACGCAGGTAGAAGAAGCTGAAATGGAGTGGAGATTCATTTCTCATGCCACGAACCCAACAGTGATGGGAGACGGGGAGAAACTTGTACGGGTATTCGAAAATCTAGTCCAAAATGCGATTCGATACGGTCATGACGGGAAATACATTGATATGATCCTAAGTGACACCGATGAATCGGTAGTGATTGAAATCAGCAACTACGGCCAAGCGATCCCAAGTGCCGATCTTCCGCATATTTTTGAACGGTTTTACCGCGTGGAAAAATCGCGTTCGAACATTACCGGAGGTTCTGGATTAGGACTGGCGATCGCAAAGAGTATTGTTGACCTTCATCATGGTCAGATTGAGGTGACGAGCTCGGCTGGGAGAACGGCATTTATGGTGACACTTAGGAAATAAGCAAATAATAAAAAAGACTAATTAGAAAAATTAGCTCTTAGTAGTCTTTTTATAAGGAGAATTGTTGCCAGCTAGCCTAATAATTCCTATCGCACTAGGAGAATCTAACAGTATTCAAAACAAAAAAATGGAGGAATTATTTTGGGCGTTGAAGCAGAACAGATTCAGTATTGTGAGAACTGCAAAGAGGATACTCTTCACATAACCTATGAAGATGCTATGGAAATTACTTATCGTTGTACACAGTGTAAGGAAGAGTCGGAGGTTTTTAAATCCTTTTTCTAAAGGGATAGCAGGGTACATTGAGCTTTGGTGTTGTATTAAAATCATGTAAGGTCTTAGAAAGGTGATTAAGTTGGGTTATGTACAAATGCTAGTTGAGTTGGTTGGTGGTTATGTTTTTTTATTTATTATGGTGAAAGTTCTTGGGAAAACCCAAATTAGTCAAATCACTCCCTTTGATTTTATATCCGCACTCGTGTTAGGTGAATTTGTAGGAAGTGCGGTTTTTGATCCGAAAATAAATCTTTTGAAGATTCTTTTTGGAATAACGGTGTGGGGTCTTCTGATCTATTTAACGGAATTAACGACCCAGAAATCCATAAGACTTCGACTATTTTTAGAAGGAAAACCTTCCTTTATCATACATGAAGGAAAATTAGACTGGAAAGAACTTAAAAAGAATCACCTTGATATTAATCAACTTCAACAATTGCTTCGATCTAAGGATGTATTTTCCTTACGAGACGTTGAGTATGCCATATTAGAACCGAATGGATCGATAAGTATCTTAAAAAAACAAGAGGCAGATAAACCTACATATAAAGATTTTAACTTGAAAATAAACAAACGAATGGTTCCACTGACCATAATCAGTGATGGGGAAGTCATTATCGAACATCTACAAGAGTCCGGTATGGATTATAAAGCTTTGATCAAACAACTCAATGAAAGAAATATATCTTCAGTGAAAGATGTAGCATATGCTGAATGGGAATCGGATAAAGACTTGTACCTTCAGGTATATTAATTTTTTTTAGGTGATAAACCCCTGCCACTTAACTTGACAGGGGTTACCTTTTATTCGTTATCAGTTTCTTCAGTGCTCTCTTCAGTGCCTTCTTCCGTTTGGTTTTCTTCAGTTTCTGTTTCTTCTGTTGTGTCTTCGCTGCAGCCTGTGGCAAATCCAATTACCATAAAAGTTGCTAACAAAGCGAATAACCCTTTTTGTAGTTTCTTTAATTTTTCCATTTTCATTGCCTCCTCATTGGCGCTTAAGTAACTTACAAACCTATCATACATTAGAAAATGAAAGAGAATGTCCGAGTTACCAATTATTTACACAATCAAGGAACAATATTTAACTTTTTAATACTGTGTATACAAAATTTTCAATTCATTAATACTTGATTCTAATGCTCACCTTGATTAATGGTCATACTACTTCTATAGTTATAAGTTAAAAACTAGATAAGGAGAGGTACGATGCCAAGAAAACCTACACAAACGGAAGAAGAGTTAGAAAAAGAAAAAATTGTCCATTTGCCGAGTAATCAACCGAACAAAGATGAGGTCGAAAGCCTTTCACATATGTTAGCAGCGGTATTGGAGTATATATCAGATGAAGAGGTAGAAGAAATAGATTTTGAATACATATTGGATCATACAGAAGGTCTTAGAAAATGGTGGGAACGTTATCAAGAAAACAACCGGAAAAAAATTGAGGATGAAATAAGAAATTCTTTAAGTGAATTATCCTTCGAAGAACTCCAAAAAATTCGGGAACAGATCAAAGAAAAATAGGACAGTATAGTCATCTGCATTCCTTTTTAGGGATGCTTTTTTTGTATATTAGATTTACTATTTTTCCAATTTTAACAAATTTTATCAATAGAAAAGATAGAATCATATCTTTTTCATGATAAAATAGGAATATATGTTCGTGCGAGGGGAGAACTATGCTAAAAAATGAACAAGATATTTGTAAACTAATTAATGAAGATGAGAAAATGATGGATGCGTTAAGGGCTGCCCGATCACTGAATTTACTAGACTGGTGGATATGCGCCGGGTTCGTCCGTTCAAAAATATGGGATACATTGCACGATTTTCGTGAAAGGACCACCATACCAGATGTGGATGTTATTTACTTTGACCGTGATAATACGGAGGAAATAACAGAAAAGACGTATGAAGATGCGTTAAAGCGAAGGCTTCCTGATATACCTTGGTCAGTAAAAAATGAAGCAAGAATGCATCTCGCAAACCATCTTCCTCCTTATTCATCTTCTGTGGATGCCATATCAAAATTTCCAGAAACAGCAACGGCACTTGGAGTGAAATTAGACGAGAAGGACAATGTGATTCTAACTGCCCCATGTGGAATAGAAGATGTGCTCAATTTAAAAGTAAGACCCACCTCATTCTTTACTGAATCAAAAGAACGGGCTGCTATATATGAGGAGCGGATTAGAAAGAAGAATTGGGAATCCATTTGGTATAACATAAAAGTTTATCCGGTAACCATAAGAAATAGTTAGAACTCCAAGTATTATCGCTTATATGGAAGGAGTAATCATTTTGAGAAAGTGGCTTGGTATTTCGCTTCTGGTTTTCCTATACATATCACTAACTGGATGTAGTGTATTGGAATCGAAAAGAAATGCACCCTTGGAAATGGTTGCGTATAATAGTCTTACAGATGAGGAAAAGGATTTGATTCCAGTTAGTCCGAAAGATTCAAGTGTTAAGAAAGTGGCTGTTAGTCAAGAAATTATATCCATGATGGACGAGGACTATAATAAAGATGAAGTGTACTCTGTAATCTTTAACAACACGGAGTCCGCAACTTCTGGAAAGCTTGTGGTGTTTTTAGATTTGGACAAAGAAACCGTTGTTGGGAAAGGATTTACCAGTGATTGATTTGAAGTTTTAAACATTTAAATTATATTTCCAATTCCGTTTCTTGCTTAAACTTATTATAGTGGATATAATAGACTCACAATATCTTTAATTGGAGTGGAAGAATAAAGATGAAATATACAAAAGCTACAAATTATGCCCTTCATACGATGGTATATTTAGCGGTTGCCACACCGGAGAAACATGTGGGTGTTCAGCAATTGGCGGAACATCAAGGAGTTTCGACTACGTATTTATCTAAAATACTAACGAAACTAGTGAAGGAAGGAATGGTTGAATCAATTTCGGGTGCGAATGGTGGTTATAAACTTAAGCCGAATTGGGAGAGTATATCGTTTTTAGATATTATTCAAGCGATTGAAGGTCCTACACCGTTATTTGACTACTGTCTCAATCATAACCCTGATTGCTTAATACAAAAGGCTATTATTCAAGCAGAAGAAAAGATGCTATATGAACTGAAACAACAGAAGTTAGTGGATATTGCTAAACAAATGACAATGGCTCCATGAGTCGTGTTATTTTTTACTCCTTTTAAAGATATTAAAGAGTCATTATATCTGTAATAAATTTTTATGTAAAGGATGGGGGATCATGAACAAGTTTGATTGTATGATTGTTGGAGCAGGACCCGCTGGATTAAGTGCCGGTTTGACTTTAGGAAGAGCGAGAAGAAACATCGCGGTTTTTGACGATGGAACGAATAGAAATAGAGTAACTCATGAATCACATGGATTTATTACTAGAGATGGAATAAAACCACAAGAGTTTAAGGAGTTAGGATTAAAGGAATTGGAGAAATATCCTTCCGTTTCTTACTTTAATACCACCATTACTGAAATATATAAAGAAGAAGGTCAGGAAAGATTTGTGGTGAAATCATCAGATGGCCAGTCATTTGTTAGTGATAAGGTGGTATTAGCCACTGGTATTCAAGAGGTATTTCCTTTTGAAAGTGTAAGGGAGTATTATGGAAAAAGCCTTTTTAGCTGTCCATATTGTGATGGATGGGAATTAAGGGATCAACCATTACTGGTATTAGCAGAAAAAGAAGAGCAGGCACTGCATATGGCCAAATTAGTTTATAACTGGTCAAGGGATTTGGTGGTTTTAACAAACGGAGTAGAACTGTCTAAAGAAGCGGTTCGAGAATTGCATAAACACAATATTAAAACTCATTTCGATCACATTAAAAACTTAGTAGGTGAAAATGGATACCTACAAAAAATTGAGTTTGAATCAGGTGAAATTCTTATAAGGACAGGTGGGTTTGTTGTTCCGTCTTTTTATCGTCCCAATGCATTTGCGGAAAAGCTTGGATGTGAAATCCTAGAAGATGGATCAGTAGTAACCGATGGAGCTGGTCGAACAACAGAAAAACATATATACATTGCCGGAGAAACTGAAAAATCAAGTCCCTCATCCTTACTCATCTCAGCTGCAGAAGGGAATAAAGCTGGAGTTGCTGTAAATACTGATTTAATAATGGAACGATTTTAGAAGAATTTTTAAATCAATTATAGATATTAAGAGTCTATAATGTATGTAATATGATATCACTGGAGGCAAGAAGCAATGAATGAAAAACCTAATAATAATTCTGAAATGGCTAAAGTCTACGAAAAAAATACCCGAATATCGATTCCCTCATATGATGCGTTATTTGCGATGGTACAGTCATATTTTCGTATGATATTAGAAGAGAAGGAGGCAAGTATACTTGTTGTCGGAGCAGGAGGAGGGAATGAACTATCTGCATGGGGACCATCTAACCCACAATGGAACTTCACAGGTGTCGACCCCTCAGAAGAGATGATTCGGATTGCAAAAAATAAAACGATTCAACTAGGGGTAGAAAGTCGTGTTCAACTAATCCAGGGGACAATTAATGACCTACCAACTACAAATTCTACCTTCGACGCGGCGAGCTGCATCTTAGTTCTTCATTTTATTGATGGTATTCAAGAGAAGTTGAAACTCCTAACATCGATTAAGGAAAATCTTGCAACCGGAGCACCATTTGTACTCGTTTGTGCTTATGGCGACCCTGAAAGCACCGAACTCCAAGACCGATTACAGGTATGGAAAAGCTTTTGGTTGGATGGGGGAGCAGAAACATCAAAAGTGGAGGAGCTGGTGACAATAGGAATTATGAAAATATCATTTATCTCTGAAAATCAAATACAATGGCTATTGGCGGAGGCTGGATTTACGAATATTACTAGGTTTTATTCGACGGGACTGTTCGGAGGATGGATGTGCCAGGCATAGGAACATTTTTAGTTGAAGTTGTCATTTGTAAGTGTAAAAGTTTCAAAAATAATAGGGGATTTATGTTAAAATACAAACAAAAATAATAGTTATCCTTGTATTTTAAGTGCAGGATCGTACGGTAGAGAGGTGAATGATGAATAATCGTTGGAATAAAATAATATATAAATTGGGGTCTATCGTGTACGACAAATTTTTCAATTCAGGAAAATTCCTTAAAGCTAGAAAACAGATATTTGGAGAAGGTATTTTTGAGGGGAAACATAAAAGTATTCTTTTCGTTGGGGTTGGCACAGGTGCGGATCTAGAATTAATTAACCTGAATAAATTTGATATTACTGCTATTGATTACTCCAAAGCAATGTTAGACAAAGCAAGAACAAAATTTAAAAATTCTTCAGTTGAATTCTTGAATATGGATGCGCAAAATATGGATTTTACAGATAATCAATTTGATTTAGTAGTGGCAAGCCTTATATTGTCAGTAGTTCCTGACGAAGACAAATGTTTGAAGGAGATGGAAAGGGTTTTAAAACCGAATGGTGAGATATTAATTTTCGATAAGTTCTCTCCAAAGGGTAAAAAACTTTCCATATTGAAACGAGTACTTAGGCCGGTTATACAGTTATTAGGTACTGACATTGGAAGGGATTTCGAAAAATTGTATGAAAATCACAACGAGAACCTATCCATTAAAGAGGATATTCCTATACTATTTAATGGGATGTATAGAAAAATAGTTCTACTAAAAACGAAGACTCAGTGATGTTTCCTTTATCGCCTGTTATGAAATCAGCCTCGTACAAAAGATAAGCTCAGAGCCATATAAATAAAGGGTTCCGTTTTCGTGTGCTTTCTTGATATATGACATAAGAAATGACGTGTGAATTTGAAGTGCCCCCCGTCAAGTAGACAGCGGAAATAAAAAAACGACACTAAGCGGCGTTAGCCCTGTATTCTAAGGGACTAAGGCCGTTTAGTCTTTTTTGTAATCTTTCATAATTATAAAATTT
>NZ_JBPCCH010000036.1:0-22604 GCF_050971805.1 Robertmurraya mesotrionivorans
AAGGGAGTCGAACCCCCACGCCTTGCGGCGCTAGATCCTAAGTCTAGTGCGTCTGCCAATTCCGCCACACCCGCATAATGGAAAGTTATTTTGCTGAAGCAAAAAACTTTGGTGAGCCATGAAGGACTCGAACCTTCGACCCTCTGATTAAAAGTCAGATGCTCTACCGACTGAGCTAATGGCTCGTACAAATAAAAACTGCCTTAAAATAAAAAATGGCTGGGCTAGCTGGATTCGAACCAACGCATGACGGAGTCAAAGTCCGTTGCCTTACCGCTTGGCTATAGCCCAACATTATGGCGGTCCCGACCGGGATCGAACCGGCGATCTCCTGCGTGACAGGCAGGCATGTTAACCGCTACACCACGGGACCATTTTTGGTAGTATAATAATTTATAAGTGACCCCTACGGGATTCGAACCCGTGTTACCGCCGTGAAAGGGCGGTGTCTTAACCGCTTGACCAAGGGGCCATATTTTTTAAAAGATGATGAAAGTTACTGGCGGAGAAGGAGGGATTTGAACCCTCGCGCCGGTTACCCGACCTACACCCTTAGCAGGGGCGCCTCTTCAGCCTCTTGAGTACTTCCCCAAAATGGCTCCACAGGCAGGACTCGAACCTGCGACCGTTCGGTTAACAGCCGAATGCTCTACCAACTGAGCTACTGTGGAATAAGAAAAGTGTTTATGTCGTAATCTCGACTCTTTATATTATATTGAGCCAAGCTGTGAAAGTCAAGGGGAAATTTTAATTACTTTTTTCCGCTCAAGTCAGTCACGGAATAATAATTTAACATCTTTTTCTCCAACTGTCAAACATGAATTTCAATTAACTTTCCCCGGCACTTTCCACAAACATACTTTGATATATCGATCCTTCTTTTTCTTCTATATTGCTGAGCGCATCCAGAGCACTGATATATACGAACGGTCTTTGCTGATTTAACTTCAGGGCGGTTTGGGAGAGTAGAACAAAATCGTGGTGCATTCACTTTTTTAAGAAGTGTTTTAAAGTCATGATCTCTGTGCTGATAGCCTTTTCCCTCTAAATGCAAATGATAATGACATAATTCATGCTTAATGATGCCGATTAATTCTTGCTCTCCAAGCTGTTCTAGATAACTTCGATTAATCTCAATATTATGAGAGCTTAACATATAACGTCCACCTGTTGTTCGAAGACGGGAATTAAAAAAAGCAGTATGTCGAAAAGGCTTGTTAAAGAACTGTAAGGAAATTTCCTCAACTAATTTTTGTAACTCTTTATCCTCCATACTCCCACCACCGTTCCTAACAAAATAAAAATTCTGTGAACATGACAACCCATTATAGCATACATTGAATATACCCCTTGAAATTTGTGCTAGGAGGTATGTCTATGCCTACTTGGTTTCAAAATCAGATGCAGAAAGCATTTTTAGAGAAAAATGCCTATCAAATAAAACTTCTTAACCAATGTTGGTTTTTTTACAGAAAAAAACACCGTTCATCGTGAACGGTGTTTCCTTTGTCTAGCTCCAGCGACTAGACCCTCGGGGTCATAAGCCACCTCCCTACAGAAGGCAGGCCTTTCCTCCGGGATCTGACTTATGCCTGTCGGGTCTTACCAAGCCGCTTCAACTTTTCTTTGTCTTTACGATTGTAGCATCGTTAAAGCGACTCTGCCTTTTTGTTGGTCAACACTATCCACCCACACGGTTACTACATCTCCAACAGAAACAATATCTAACGGATGCTTCACAAAGCGGTTGCTTAGTTTGGAAATATGAACAAGCCCGTCTTGCTTTACTCCAATATCAACAAATGCTCCGAAGTCCACTACGTTTCGAACGGTTCCTTGAAGCTCCATTCCCGCTTTTAAATCTTCAAGCTTTAATACATCTTTCTTTAATAATGGCGCAGGAAGTTCGTCACGCGGATCTCTTTCCGGTCTAACTAACGCATCGAGAATATCCTTTAGTGTTAATTCTCCGATCTCAAGCTCTGCCGCAATAGCTTTTATGTCAACAGCTGCTAATGTTGTTTTTAGTGCTTCAGAACCTAAGTCAGCTGAGGTAAAGCCTAATTTACTTAGGAGATTTTTAACTGCTTGATAATTTTCCGGATGGATACCTGTGCGGTCGAGTGGTTCTTTTCCATCGATAACACGTAGAAACCCAATGGCTTGCTCATATGTTTTTGCACCTAACCTCGGAATTTTCTTTAACTGTGTTCGATTGACAAACTTCCCTTCTTCTTCACGTTTCTTGACGATATTGGTTGCTACTGTTTTTGAAAGACCAGCAACATATTGAAGCAATGAAGCAGAAGCTGTATTAACATTCACACCTACTTGGTTAACAGCTGTTTCCACGACAAAAGTTAATGACTCAGATAACCTCTTTTGAGACACGTCATGTTGATACTGACCCACACCAACTGATTTTGGATCAATTTTAACTAATTCTGCTAATGGATCTTGCAAGCGTCGGGCAATGGAAACTGCACTTCTCTCCTCAACCTGAAAATCAGGAAATTCTTCTCGAGCTAGATCAGAAGCAGAGTAAACACTAGCACCCGCTTCGTTCACAATTAAATAATAGATCTCTCTTTTTTGATCTTTGAGCATATCTACTACAAACTGCTCCGTTTCCCGAGAGGCAGTCCCATTTCCCACTGCTACCATCTCAACTTCATATGTTTCAATGATTTCTTTAAACTTTTTCTCAGCTTCTTGTTTCTTCGATACAGGTGGATGAGGATAAATCACATCTATTCGAAGGACCTTCCCTGTTTCATCCACTACAGCTAACTTACATCCTGTTCGATACGCTGGGTCCACACCAAGAACTACCTTTCCTTTTAAAGGTGGTTGGAGCAGAAGATTTCTTAAATTCTCAGAGAATATATGGATCGCTCTTTCTTCTGCTTTTTCAGTTAGCTCATTACGAATTTCTCTTTCTATTGAAGGTTGAATTAATCTCTTATAGCCATCCTCAACCGCCTCGACAACCGTCCCAACAACAAAGGAATTAGAATTCTTAATCCATTTTTTCGTTAAATATTCCATGTTACGTTCAACATTCGGCTTAATCGCTACCCGTAAAACATCTTCTTTCTCCCCCCGATTGAGAGCAAGCGTACGATGGGGAACAACTTTGCTAATAGGCTCCGAATAATCATAATACATTTCATAAACTTTTTTCTCGTCTTTTTCCATATCCTTAACGGTAGCTTCAACCAATCCAGACTTAGCTGTCTCACTTCTTATCCATTTTCGTGAATCCGCGTCGTCTGAAACCCATTCAGCGATAATATCCTTCGCCCCGTTTATCACTTCTTCAATGGAGTGAACCTCAAGTTCGTCCGACAAAAATTCACTCGCCTTCTCCTCTATCGAACCATTTACAGGAAAAGTTACTAACCATTCCGCAAAAGGCTCTAATCCTTTTTCTTTCGCTACAGTTGCCTTTGTCCGTCGTTTTTGTTTATACGGACGATACAGATCTTCAACCTCTTGAAGCTTAATGGACTTTTCTATCTGGCTTTTTAACTCCACCGTCAGCTTCCCTTGTTCTTCAATAATCCGAATAACCTCTTCTTTTCTTTGCTCGAGGTTTTGTATGTATTGCCAACGTTCCATAATGTCACGAATTTGCACTTCATCCAATGCACCCGTTTGTTCTTTACGGTATCTCGCAATGAACGGTAGAGTGTTTCCTTCTTCAAGTAATGAAATGACATTGTTCACTTGTTTGAAATTTAAATTCTGCTCTTTTGCTATCGTTTGTAAGAGTTCCTTACGCTTATCTATTGTTTGATCCAATGTACTTGTCCTCCAACACGAATGTCTTTTTCCTTATTTTATCAAAGATTTCAAGTGCAACAAAATGAATTGGTACTCATAAAAAAGAGCTACCCCAATATGCACAGGTAACTCTAATGTAATGTCCCTATAATAAATGTTGAATCATCCATTTTCGAAGTGAACTTCTCCCTTAGTTGATTCGCAATACATTCATTCGATAACCCGGAACTTAATAGTGATTTTACTCCGTTTGGCGTGATGCCATCCGAATGTATAAGAAATTTTGAGTTTGCTTGATAAGAGTATCTCTTCGTATTAAATCTTACTGGTTTTCCAGATAAATATCCTGAGACTGGTAGTGGGTAGGTTAGTTCGCCTTTTTCTGAGTATAAAAAGAAACGGATATTCCCTACACAACTATAGTGAAATTCCTTTGTTTGAAAAAAAACCTTTAGTACAGCTACCGCGGCTCCTCTTTTCTGAAAAAGAGCCTGATTGCATTTTTTCATTAACTCTTCAACATCTTCATCATGATATTGTTGGACAACATCAACCACTGCTGAAGATGCCTCATTTGCAAGTTTCCCACTACCCAGACCATCCGCGACGACACAGGTAAAATAATCATCCTGGAGAACGTAGTAATAGCTATCTCCGCATTCATACTTACCTTCCTTAGTTGTTTGTTGAACAATCACTTCTACTGGCTGCGTCACGATAAGCACTCCGAGCCCGAGCTGTTATGGTCTGACCGTATGGCATCTTGAAGCTTTTTGATCGCTTTTCTCTGCAATCTTGAAACATGCATCTGTGAAATACCTAATTTTTCCCCAGTGTCTTTTTGACTTAGATTGTCCAAATACGTATATTGGATAATCTCCCTTTCTCTGTCTGTTAGAACATGCAGAACCTTGTCTAGTACGAGCTTTTGGTTCACTTTTTCATAACCCTCATCAATGTTCCCTACCACGTCCAATAACGTGACAGTTCCTCCATCAGAATCAGCCTCAATGGAATGGTCAACAGACAACGCCTGATAACTTCTTCCCATCTCCATCGCTTCTAGTACATCCTCTTCGGTTTCTTGCAAGGCTTCAGCAATTTCCCATACTTTTGGCGAACGCTGGAGAGTAGTTGTTAATTCCTCAACAGTTGCTTTAATTCTTGGTCCTAGTTCTTTTATTCTTCTGGGAACATGGATACTCCAAGTTTTATCTCTTAAAAACCGCTTGATTTCTCCAACAATTGTAGGTACAGCAAAAGCTTCAAAGCTTCTCCCAAAGTCCTCATTGTACCTTCGAATAGCACCTAAAAGACCAATATTCCCCACTTGGACAATGTCCTCATGATAGGATTTTCCTTTTGAGTACTTTCGGGCAATTGTTTCAACTAAGCTTTTATAATGTAGAACCAACTGGTTTTGGGCTTCATCATCCTGGTTTTGCTGATAAGATTTTATATAGCGATGAATTTCTTCTTTTGATAGCGAATTAGGTTGAGATTTGTTCTGCATTCCTCTCCACCTGCTCCCCTTCTAGGTATTTGGTCATAAAAACCGTCACACCTTCATTCTGATGAATAACAACTTCATCCATCAGTGTCTCTATCAAGTAAAGCCCTAGGCCTCCTTCACGCATAAACTCAACTGGTTCATTCCCGCGATAAGGACCTACCTTTTCTCGAGCCGATTGAAAATCGAAACTCTTTCCGCTATCAGCCACGATGACTTCCAGTCGATCAACATATGACCCAAAACCTACTGCAACCTCTCCAAGCTTCCCTGTTTTATAGGCGTGCTGAACAGCATTTGTTATCGCTTCACTTGTAGCAATCTTCAAATCTTCAATTTCATCAAACGAAAAGCCCATCCGACTTGCAATAGCAGATAATGTTAACCGAATCACACCTACGTATTCCGGCTTAGCAGGAATTTTCATTTCAATGTAGTCACAAACTTCCGTCATTTTGGTTCACCTTCAATCTGGCTAATATTCATAATATCTGCTAGCCCGGTGATCTCAAAAAGTCTCTTTAACCGATCAGAAAGTCCAACTAACTGAAATTCCCCATTACTTGAGCGCACATTTTTAAACGTCCCAACAAACACACCTAAGCCTGTGCTATCCATATATTCTACTCCAGAAAGATTAATAATCATGTTCACTCCGTTTCTCTCGGACAGAGGAAACAGTGTTTCTCTTAGCTTCGGTGCCGTATAAACATCAATTTCACCTGTTACATCGACAGCAACACGACCATCACTTTCCGTGATATCTAACTTTATGTTCATATTACCCACCTCTTTACAAGTCAATTGCTCTTATTCGATACCCTGAAAAATTAGTACTTAAACATTTCTTTTCAAGATTATTAAAGTAAAATCATCACGCAATTGAAAGTCTTGGAGCTTCTCTAATTCTTTATATATGTTGGTTACAATCTCCTGTGAAGGCAAATGGATATATTTTTTTATATAAGAGATTAATGTTTCTTTTTCTATAAATCCTTCTTCTGAGCGACATTCTGTAACACCATCTGACATCAAGATAATCATGTCCCCAACAGTTATTTCTTGCTCATACTGCTTATATTTCGTCCGTTTCTCTACTCCTAATAGCAAACCCTTTGCCTCAATTTCAGTAAATTCTCCCGATTGCGCACGGTATAGAAACCCCGGCTCATGACCAGCAGAAGAATAAGCAAACGTATGATTTACAGGATGATACACACCATAGAACATGGTAATAAACATGCTAGGATCCACATTTTGTTCAACGACCCGATTAAGATTTTCTAACACCTTACTCGGTTCTTGTTGATTATCCGGTTGGCTATCCATCGCATATTTGATCATGGACATACACAATGCTGCTGGGATTCCTTTCCCAATCACATCTGCAATAGCTATACTTATATTATTCATTTCATCTTGAACAAAATGATAATAATCTCCATTCATGTGCTTTGCGGGAACACTAATAGCACCTATATCAAGCCAAGGAACAGAAGGGACATTGGTTCCTAATAATGTTTGTTGTACATTAGCAGCAATCTCCATTTCCGTTCTTAGTTCCTGCTGCTTATGGCGCAAACTTTGATGCTCTCTATAAGCAAGACCGTATCCTAACATGACTTCTAGTAACATATCGAAGGAAAGCGATACTTCTTCTGGTAGATCTGGATACATTTCATTCATAAGAGTTTTATGTAAACTGATGATTTCCTCAGGAGAGATTCGATGCTCGATAGACTTTCTACTAAACTTTTGGCCCTGATATAGCACTTGTTCAGAAGGGTCGTTTATGTATTTTTCAAGTATGTGCTGATATTTTGCCTCCATCAATTCTCGGAAATCCATAAAATGCTCCCCCTAACGCACCCACTTAGTTGCCGTTATCTCTGTTCCATTACCTGGGCTTGAGTTAATCCCAAACTCATCCATCAGGCGTTTAACCCCTGGCAATCCAGCTCCTAAACCACCTGAGGTAGAATATCCATCCTCCATTACTTGCCTTATATCCTTTATACCAGGTCCATTGTCAATCGCTACTACCTTCAATCCCGCTTTACCGCTTTCATATAGTTTTTCAATGCAGATTTGGCCCTGACCAGCGTATAAATAAATATTTCTCGCTAATTCACTAATAGCAGTTGTGATTCTGGCCTGATCTACAGTTCCAAATCCAAGGTCTTTTGCCACATTTCGGCCTAGCTGCCTAGCTGCAACGATGTCCCATTCATTAATGATTTTTACGCAGGATTGGATTCCCATTCGGTTATTCCCCCAATTCCTGATGTAATTTCTCCAAACCTTTTTCTAGATCCAAAGCTGTTAGGACGTCATCTAAACCAATTCCTAACTCTATAAGAGTAATCGCCACCGCTGGCTGAATACCTGTAATGACAACTTTAGCACCCATAAGTTTAGACATGTTAATTACATCACCAAGCACCTTTGCGATGAATGAATCAATAAAATCAATGGAAGTTATATCAATTACAACACCATTAGCGCTTGTTTCGTGTATTTTATGTAGCAAATCTTCCTGAAATTGAAGGGCTGTTTGATCGTCCAATTCCCATTGAATGGATACTAGTAAACAATTGTGTAATTTTAGAATTGGTATCCTCAATTTTCTCCCCCCGTGCTGATAATCTTCTTGTTCATTATTTCAAGGGCTGACTCAATTCCCTTTTTTAGTGTATTTTTTGTTGTAATTTGATTTAAATTAATCCCAAGATTGACGATTGTCTGTGCTATCTCCGGACGAATCCCTACTAGCATACATTTAGCCCCAACTAGCCTAACTGCATCGGCAGCTTGAATGATATGATGGGCTACCATTGTATCAACAACTGGAACACCAGTAATATCTATAAGAACAACTTCTGAGCGATTTTTTACCACTCCATTTAACAAGCTTTCCATGATCTGTTTTGCCCTCTCTGTGTCTATTGTTCCAACAAGAGGCATAACTGAAATGCCATCAAACACTGGAATTAAAGGAGCGGACAATTCTTGAAGAGCGATTTTTTGGAGTGATACCGTTCGCTCCCAAGTCGAAGAATATACATTAACAATTTCATTTGTCATCGGACTTATCCAGTTATCAAAGTCATAAATGATTTCCATTCGGTTCTCTTCATTTACATTGCCTGTTGCACTCATTCTTTCAAAAGCAATCCTTGCAAATTCTCGTAATCCGTCCGTAACAAAACTTAAAGGCCACGCAAGCCTAACTACTTTTTCAGCAAACTCTACAAGCTTTTCACTATACTTTTCATCAGAATCCTGTAGATTAGAAACAATTAGATCAATGAACTCTCGGCTTGTCCCTACGAATACTTGGTCAGAAACTACCTTTAGAACCCGTTCATCTGATTTTTCTTTCATGCTCTCGATCCAGTTTGTTAGTATCTCTTCCCGATTCGTTTGAATATACTGTTCAATAGCTTTGTTCATTATATCCTCCCAATTTTAACATGATAAGTTATTTCAGTACGGATTGTCTTTAAACTGTAACGTAAGCTTAAAACCAATTTTAAACCTATCAATAATGATATCAATTTTATGCGACAGCTTAAACTAATTATGACAATATTACGACTTTGTTACATACCCTTTTTTTCGAGGTCTAAAACATAAAAGCGGAAGTGCCCGTTTAGCAACGTATGGACTGGAATCAAAAAAAAGGATAGCACTAGGCCATCCTTCTTTTGCACACTATGATTTCTTTTTCATACAATAAAAAAACGCCCTTAAGTAGAGCGTATTTTTTAGAATTCAATTAGACCTAGGCTAATTTGTAAAGCTTCGTCCACTTTCTCCATCATTTCATCATCGAGATGAGTGATCTTATCGGTCAGACGTTGTTTATCAATTGTACGAATTTGTTCCAACAGGATAACTGAATCTCGTTCGAAACCATAGCGTTTCGCATCAATTTCAACGTGAGTAGGCAGTTTCGCTTTCTGAATTTGAGCTGTAATGGCTGCAATAATCACTGTGGGACTGAACCGATTCCCGATGTCGTTTTGGATCACAAGAACTGGACGAACGCCACCTTGCTCGGAACCAACAACTGGGGATAGGTCTGCAAAATAAACGTCACCACGTTTGACAATCAAAGGATTATCCCCCACTTACTAGACGTTCAACTGTATGTTCTGCCTCATACTCTGCTTGAAACGCTTCTGAAGCAATTGTTAAGTTGATCTTCGCCATCTCCATGTAGCCTCTTCGCATGGATTCACGAATTTGTCTCTTTTTCCGCTCACGCAAGTACATTTTAGTAGCTTGATAAATGAATTCGCTTCTGTTCACATTCTCCTGTTTCACAAAACCATCCAATTCGGTTAAAAGATGTTGCGGTAATTTCACCATAATTTCTGTTGTTGCGCTGGACTCAGACACAAACATACACCTCCACCATCACTACACACCATTTTATCTCTACCATATTTTATAATAACACCAATCCACAACAATGCAAAGGGGAATAAGTCATACTTCAGTATTATCCACCAAAAAATTACCCTTTTATTCATGAAGTCTCCAAAGATTCATAAATATGGTGCTTTTTCTATAAATCCTTATTCTAGAAGGGTTTCAACTATACATAAGATTGTAAAATATCGTTTCTTTGCTCAATCATTTTTCCATATTTTTTATAAATTCTAGGTACACGACTTGAAATAATACAAGGAACTTCATAATTGATTGTTTCTAGTTTTGTTGCAATTTCATTCATAGAAATGTAATCCGCTTCTTGTTCTCCAATAAGCGTAACGAGTGTTCCAACGGGAAGTTTTTTAGGTAATCTAACCATGCATTGATCCATGCAAATCCGACCGACAATCGGTACTCTATCTCCTTCAATCAGTACCTCTTGTCCGTGTAGCTTTCGAATCCAACCATCCGCATAACCAACTGGCAACGTGCCTATCCACTCAGGCTCCTTAGCCGTATACGTGGCACCATAGCTAACCGATTCCCCTTTTTCTAACTTTTTCACATGAATAAGCCTTGTGTGAAGAGAAAATGCCTGTTGTAACGGAAACGGTAATACTGACTCCATTTCTAATGACGGAGTGAGCCCATACATCCCAATGCCAAACCGAATAGCATTAAATGAAGCTTCACCAAAACGAAAGGATGCTGCACTGTTGCTCGCATGGACAATGTCCGGTTTTACCCTTAAATAGGATAAAAGCTCGTGAAAACGCGAGATCTGCTTTCGGAAATAGCCCTCTTCTAGCTCATCCGCTGTAGCAAAGTGAGTATAGATTCCCTCAAAAAGAAAACATCCACATGATTCTAGCAGCTCCTCAATGGATGTTAATTCTTCCCTTGAACGAACACCAATTCTTCCCATACCTGTATCAAGTTTTATATGAATAGATAATTTTTCTCCCTCACCTAACATTCCCTTTGCTTGCTGTAACCATTCGTATCGAAATACAGTTAATGTAATATTATTTTTAACAGCGACTGGTGTATCCTCCGGACGACTGGCTCCTAATACAAGGATTGGAACTGTTATTCCTTTTTGCCTTAGGGCAATCGCCTCATCTAAAAACGCAACTGCTAAATAGGTGGCCCCTGCTTCTAAAGCCGCCCTTGCTACTTGTACATCACCATGACCATATGCATTGGCTTTAACAACCGCGATCATTTGTACGTGATTGGGCAAATGTTTTTTTAACTGTGAAATATTATACATGATTTTATCTAAATTAACTTCTGCCCATGTATCTCGATAAAACATACTATTGTGACTCATTTCTACACTTCCTTCTACGTCCGGTCTTACATATACATACGATTATCGAATCCTCAACGTTGATTGTCAACTTTCTTATCCATACAAAAGAACAGGCTTCACAATGGGAAGCCTGTTGATTCATTATTTACTTACATCCCCTTGTACTTCAACCGATCTAGCTAACATAGCCATTTCTTCTTCGGATAAGTCATTAGAGGCAAGCATGTAATCTACACCTTGATACGTCCATGAAATTGTATTTCCTGACAAGGCGCCAATCGTGAAACCAAGGTCAATCGGTTCCCCAGAAACTGTCGTTGATGCAACCGATGCTTCAGCGACAATTGCTTTTTCCTGTACAAGCGTAAAGCTCTTTTCACCATCATAAGTTAAAATAACACGTTTTCCATTCTCTGTTTTCACTTCTTTTTCTTCGATTAAGTCCACACCAGCAATCTCTTCTGATGGGTACATAACCGTGAACTCTTCATCTTTTACATTTGACATAACAGGAACTTCTAGCTGAGCACCTGTCATATTTTTAGCCATATCAAAATCCTTCGCATCAAAGCTTGCATCAAATTTTACATTTGTAAATTCGACGGTTACTAATGCCTTTCGGTCAGGATCCATTACTTTTACGCTTACAGGTGTTAAATCCTTTTTAAAAGTAATCTCTTGGTAAGGCAGCATCTTGTTGTTTTGATATCTAGTCTTTGTTTCAAATACATAATGCTCCTTAGTCGAACTAAATTTTGCTTCCTTATCAGCAATAATGTCTTCAATGAGTGATTCATATAAATACGCCTGGCTGCTATTTTCCGGCCAATCGCTTTGGAAGCGGAAGCTCTTGTTAAGTGCTGGTGTTAACACAAACACTCCGTCATCATTACGTAAAATCATTTGACTTTGGTCTTTTTGAGCATTCTTTAAATTTACTCGATAGTAAGTAGGAGCTTTGTGCCAAATTTGCACATCATACGTTTGAGGCTCAGTTCCCATTTGCAAAGTCATTGTGGCATCCGCCTTATAACCTTTCAAACCTTCAACCTTTCCGCTTAAATCCTTCACCACATCCTCTTGTGATTTAGATCCACAGGCGGCTAACATAAGTACTGCCATTAGCCCGGCGAATAGCAATAATAATTTCTTCCTCATTCCTTCAACCCCTTTAGTTTCATTTCTTCGTAGTAAGAAGGGTGAGGGAAGGATATGAACTCTTACGGTTGTTTAGTAACCGCTAAAGAAACTCGCCGCCATCCCTCGCTCTTCTGTTGCACTATGAATATATGAGACAACCTTGGGGAATATGTCCAACGATTAGAACAGGCTATTTATTTTTTTCGATTACCACCTGCGCAACCGCATACTCTTTACTATGTGAAATGGAGAGGTATACGCCCTCACTAAAGGGTTTTATAATCATTGGCTGCCCTTTTTCATCCGACTGAATTTCTATATCTAAAAATGATAAAGATTCACCAATACCCGTTCCAACTGCCTTAGAGAAAGCCTCCTTTGCAGCAAATCGCCCTGCTAAGTATTCCGTTTTCCTTTTGCCGTTATATGTATGATATTTATCTTTTTCTATATTTGTTAAAATTCGATCGACGAACTTACTTTGTCTTTTACTTAGCTCCTCAATTCGAGAAAGCTCGACGATATCAATACCTATTCCCGAGATCAAACGTAGCAACTCCTTCTAAAAATTTATTACGATGCATATTGTGTACAAACTGTAGTGTAATCACGTGTATTATAGATACTAAACAGTTATGATAGTAAAAATGAATACATTGGAGGGTTCTTATGTTTATCCGAACGGAGAGCTTCAAAGATTTTACCCGTTATTACCCCATTATAACCGGTATTGTCTTTATTCATATTGTTTTGTACCTGCTTATGGTTCTCCCCTTCTTTCCAGGTGGTCTGATTTTTGAAAGGTTAGCTGGTGTGAATCTTTATATTATGGAAGGTGAACTTTGGAGGTTAGTGACTCCTATGTTCCTTCATAGCGGGTTTCCACATCTTTTATTTAATAGCTTTTCCCTTGTGTTGTTTGGTCCGGGTCTCGAGCATATCCTCGGAAGAAAAAGCTTTATCACCCTTTATTTATCAACAGGAATTCTTGCAAACCTTGCTACCTTATTTTTAAAACCATTAACTTACACGCATGTCGGGTCAAGTGGAGCCATTTTTGGATTGTTTGGGATTTATTTAGCCATGATCTTTTTTCGGAAGGAAATGCTTTCTCGAGAAAACACACAGGTGGTGTTAGCCATTGTCGTAATAGGTGTGATCATGACATTTGTTAACGCAAATGTAAATGTGACGGCTCATATTTTCGGTCTTCTTGCAGGTCTTATTCTTGGCTCCTTTGCCATTGATCGCGGAAGAGAGCTTACCTCCTCCTTTCAGAGAATCACCAAAAGAACACTCACTTCCTCGGGCGGTCCCAAAAAATGGAGCCCCACGTCCATTATGCTTGCAGTGCTCATTTTCTTAGCATTAATTGGATTACTAAGCAGATAAAAAGCGCCTTAAAAAGGCGCTTTTTGGCTATGAGAATACCAGTGATAAATCTCCCTGGCGTCCTCCTTTTCAATATCAACAATCGTCCCTCCGATTGCTCCCATCCCCGATTTAATGAGGCTTGTCATAGACGCTAGATTCTTTCTTCTTTGAAAGATACTTTCTTTGTAATCCAGTGATTGAACATTATGCTTTTTCATAAATAGCGTATGCTTAATAAGCCCTCTATATTGGATGTTCAGCTGCTGACCCTCGATACTCCATCCAGCATCTTTGTATATTAAATACGACCAGGCACTAGAGAACACAAAAAGCATAATGGACAGTAAGCCCCATAGTTTAAAAATGGTTATAGCAATTATCACCAATGGAACAACCATCAATGATCCACGAAACAAATACCTTGGAAGGGATCGTTTCGGCGGCTTATTAAATGGCTGTGTAGTCATTGAAATCGGAAGATGCTCCTGTAGGATATGAGCAACCTGCACTTTTTTCACAGCCGGCAATAATAGCACCTTCGACCCCTCTGTATTCCTTACAGAACCACCTGCACTAATCATATAAACCGAACATAATCCAAAGGGCTGCCTCAGAATATTTTCTGAAATTCGTACTGCTTGGATTCGATTCAATGGAATAGTGATTTGTCTCTTTTCTAACAAGCCTCTTGATATAATGATCTCTCTTTCTGTTTTCTTAACCGTAAATTGAGCGAATTTCACCATCGTTCCAATTAAAGCTACCACCCAAGCGAGCAAGAACCCTAGAAAGACGAGTACAGCAACGATGACGATACCATTTGATATCATCCTCTCTACTTCACGATAGGCACTCTCATAAGGAATCAGATCATCTAACTGAGACAAAAAGGCCACCATGGCTGAAAGAACCACCCCCACCCCACCGGAGGTAGAAGCTAACAAAAGAAGTTCTTTCGAGGTAATTTTATATATAACGTTTTCTTCCACACGTTCTGCTATGCTCTCAACTTCCGTATCCAAAGACTCTTCAACAAGCTTACCCTTCGCTTGAGCAATAATTTCTTGAATCCGATTCGCTTCTTCCTTTGTTATAGCGGTTAATACCGCCTCCGCATCCGCTGCACCACTTGATCCAGCTGTTTCTACCTTCACTTTTACAAGACCAAATGGCCGGTGAAGGATTCCTTCAGAGAAATCAAGGCTTTGAATACGATCAAATGGAATATATCTCTTCTTCCTTACGAGTAGGCCATACTCCATTCGCAACTCCCCCTCTTCCAATCGATAGGAAAAGCGGAGCCAATTTAACACTCCAATTCCGAGTACCACAATGACGATGGAAATAGACCCCATAAAAAACCAAAGATCGCCTTCCGAGGCCTTTGTTCCAAACACAAAGAAGGCTATAAAGGGAACGATAAGTTCTTTAAGCTGCTTGAAAAAATTCGTGACTGCTGCTATGGGATGAAGTCGCTTCGAATTAGACATCTTCATCCGCCACCCTTGCTAATCTTGAAATAAATTGACGCAGCTCCTCTGCCTCCTCCACCGGAAGAGCAGGGATTTCGTGTACGGTTGCCGCTGTAGATACATCAACAGTAGCAAGTCCGTATTTTTTTAAAAGAGGTCCTTGTCTCGTATCAACATGTTGTACCCTTATCATCGGGACAAGCGTTCTCTTTACGACAAACACACCTTGCTGGAGTTCAATTTCCTGCTCTCTTACCTCATAGCGCCACCTCTTCCAACGCAATAAAGGAAATAGGTACACATATAAATAAACATGCAGAATGCTTACTGCAACTGCAGCTATTACAACCCAAATGGGCCATGAAAATACATTGGACAGCCAAATCACTCCCCCTGCCACAATCACAATGATGACAGAAGTAATGGCTCCTGTTATTCGCCACACTGAAAGGGCCTTGTCTGAAATTCGTTTCTGTGGTTCATTCATATTTGCAAGTTCCCCCTACTCCATATAAACTCTTCTCATTGTCATACGGTTTGAGCAGGAAATAAGTTTCATTATTAAATTTCAAAACTTGATTGATCAAGCCAGCTTATGCTTTTTTCTTCCTTTAAGTCATCCACTAATTGAAATAGTGCAGCATCCTTTTTTTTCGCCTCAATCATACAATGAATTTCATTAACAGAACCTTTGATAGTATGTAAAAAATGCAAGAACATGTCTCGATCAATCGTATCCGCATGGGCACGGTATTCCTTCTCAGACTTTGGACTAGAAATATGCATCTTAATTGGTAACTTGGACAAACTCCAGGTTGAAACTACTCGATCCCATTCCTTTTCCCACTCTGGATTTTCGTGATTCGCTAAGTGGTGATGATAGTCAAACACTAAAGGAATCCCTAACTTTTCACATAAGTACAATGTATGTTCCAGATGAAAGGAGGTATCATCATTTTCTAGCATAATCATACGCTGGATGGAAGCAGGAACATAAGCCCAGTTATGTATAAACTGCTCAAGTGCTTTTTCTTTGTCCTCATATGCACCACCTACATGCATGACACAACGGTGCTCCGGGTCAATTCCCATCCCTTTGAGCAATGCTTCATGCATAGCAAGGGTCTTTATCGAATTATTTAATATATCGGTGCTTTTCGAGTTCAGCAGTACAAAATGATCCGGATGGAAATCAACACGGATCGGATGCACCTGTAAATATTGCCCAATTTCTCGCAATATCCCTTTTAATGGTCTCATATACTTCCAGTCCGACAACTCCTCATGATTAGCAAGTGGAATGAGTTTGGAACTAAAGCGAAAGAAATGGATCTCATTTGCTACATTATGCTTAAGAAGTCGTAAGCAATTGGTTAGATTATTTATCGCTATTCGCTCTAGTTTTTGAATCGCGGCTTCCCGGTCAGGAATTTGTGAAAATTGCTTAAAGGTCATTGTTTGTGAAGGAGAGGCATTTTGAAGCTCTACGCTCATTGCCACATACCCAAGTCGAACAATCATTTTAAGATCACCTTCGTTCCATATGTTTTCGAATAGTTTGTGGCAATCTTTCTGCAATATACGAAAAAGCCCTAGCCAGGTTGGCTAGGGCTTTTGTATTAACGATTATAGCTGTTGGATCTTGAATCAGTTCTGTTAGAGCCACTGTGGTTCGGACGGCGGCTACCTTGACTTTGACCTTGTCTTGGCTTGTAAGAACCTTTGCTTCTATTCTTAGAGTCGTATTTTCCACGGCGGTCATTGCTACGGAAATCTTTCTTCGATGGTAATGGTTTCTCTTCCGTTAACGTCACCGGTGTTGAATCCGGCTCCTTCGTTAGCATTTTGAGAACCGCTGCCACGATTGTGGATGCATCCTGTTGCTCAAGAAGCTCATCCGCAGCCTGCTTGTAATATTGTAAGTTCTCAGATTCGATCGATTGAAGAATTTTTTCAATGGCTGCTTTTTGCTGTCCTTCTAATGCCTCATCTAACGTTGGAGGCACCATTTTCTCCATCTTTCTCTTGATCGTTTTTTCTACCACTGATAGGTATGATTTTTCTCTTGGTGTGATTAACGTCATTGCCATACCTGTTTTACCAGCGCGACCTGTACGACCAATACGGTGTACATAGCTTTCAGGGTCTTGTGGAATATCGAAATTGTACACGTGAGTAACACCAGAAATATCTAGTCCACGTGCAGCAACATCTGTTGCCACTAGCACATCAATTGACCCTTCTTTAAACTTTTTCAAAACAGACATACGTTTTGCTTGGCTTAAATCACCATGAATTCCTTCAGCCATATACCCACGTAAATTTAAGGCTTCTGAAAGCTCATCTACTCTACGCTTTGTACGACCGAATACAATTGCAAGCTCTGGCGCTTGAATATTCAATAGGCGCGTTAAGATATCAAACTTACTCTTTTCCTGAACCTCTAAGTAAAATTGCTCAATGGCAGGGACAGTCATTTCCTTTGCTTTTACTTTAACAACCTCAGGGTTCTTCATAAACCTCTCAGCCATACGTTGAATCGGTGCTGGCATTGTTGCAGAGAATAACAGAGTTTGACGCTCCTCTGGAGTTTGGGCAAGAATAGACTCAATATCCTCAATAAAGCCCATGTTTAACATCTCGTCTGCCTCATCCAAAATCACTGTATGTACATTTTCAAGGCGAAGCGTTTTTCTGTTAATGTGATCAAGAATTCTTCCTGGAGTTCCTACAATGATTTGAGGGAATTTTTTCAGAGCGCGAATTTGTCTATTGATATCCTGCCCACCGTAAATGGATAGAACTCTTGCTCGTTTTCCGTAGCCAATTTTGTATAGCTCTTCAGATACTTGGATGGCTAGCTCTCTTGTTGGTGCAATAACAATTCCTTGAACCACATTCGAGTTAACATCAATCTTATCGATTAAAGGAATTCCAAAGGCAGCTGTTTTTCCTGTTCCAGTCTGCGCTTGCCCGATCAAGTCTTTGTTTTCCAAGCTAAGTGGAATGGTTTGTGCTTGTACAGGAGTCGCTTCCTCAAAGCCCATTCTCTTTAACGACTTCATCGTTGCTGGACTAATACCTAAATCTTGAAACTTTGTCATCAATGTTACCAATCTCCTTTTGTAACGAAAATATTATCCCGTGTCCACTTTCCCCGTCGTAAGGGGGACGAAGTGAAACTTTCTCTGCATACGGCATCTTATGAAAAGTGCTCTTTAGGTAAAAAAGAGCAATCAGAAGTTTCACTATGTATAAGGTAATTTAGCATCTATAAGTCGGGTAACACACCCCAACCGTCTTAATCACTATAAAGTGAACAAGTATATAAAAGTGAAAAAAGACATTCCCCAAGTGGAGTATGTCCGAAAGTTATCCTTCTCGTTGTCACTTTGAAGTTATCTTACCATCTTAAGGAACTGAATGCAATGAAATAGGTCTCCTCCTATTCCTCCCCTTTAAGAAACAATAACACTTCTTCAAATAGCTGATTTCTTTCCTGACAGTGGCAAATCAGGTGCTTCGCATTCTGATAAAAGACCATTTTCTTTTCCGTCGCACTGATTCTATCAAAAAGGAAACGAGCACTTTTGGGTGGTACAATTCCATCCACATTCCCTTGTGCAATAAAGGTTGGTATGTGAATGTCAGGTAGCAACGGTCGAACATTAGATACCAATCGTCTAAATTGCATCGTCGCTGCTATTGGTGTTTCTTTTATTTTTCGTTTATACCGGAGGAACATTTCATTTTCCAATAACCCGCCTCTAAACGTATCTTTCACCATTTCTTTTATATCTAATGCCAACTGCTTTGGATTCATATAATAGGCAGCCGCACTCAACAAAACAAGCTTATCGACCGGATAATGAACCGCTAAATAGCTAGCAATCATTCCCCCCATTGAAAAACCAATCACATACACTTCATCGCAAGTTTCTAAAAGAGACTTTAATTCTCTTTCAGCGTGGTCAATCCAATCATGGTAGGCTACTCCCTTAAGTTTTAGTGTTTCACCATGTCCAGGAAGAGTTGGTGTAACCATTCGCCAGTCTGTATGTTTCTGTAAAAATAAAACTAACGGCTCCACCTCAAAAGGTGCACCGGTAAAACCATGGATACATAGACAACCAATCACCTTTTCTCACCCTTTACCAATTACTTTACATTTCTATTTTACACCCTATTTCTGTAAATGAAAGGTTTATTTATTGTAATTTTACACTTTTCAGAGTGAACTTAGGATTAACGGGCATTGAGACACTTCTTTAACTTATTCTCCAATGATTTCTGCTATTCGTGAGAGTCATAATGTAGTAGGATGATAGAGTAACGCTTTAAAGAAAGGATGTTATTATGACTCTTCCATACAAAATGATTGTGTTAGATTTAGACGATACTTTGCTCAATGACGAACATACGCTTTCAAAAAGAAACAAAGAAGCTTTAATGGCAGCGCAAGAGCTTGGCGTGAAAGTGGTTCTGGCTTCTGGCCGACCAACATTCGGAATGGTTTCCATTGCGAAGGATTTACAACTAGATCAATACGGAAGCTATATACTTTCCTTTAACGGCTCAAAAATTATAAACGCTAAAACTAACGAAGAAATTTTTAATTCTACGATCTCAAGTGAAATGGCTCATCGTTTATACGACTTGAGCAGACGTGAAGGTGTGGCTATTTTATCTTATAAAGATGAATCCATTGTCATCGAAGAGCCTAACGAGTATGCGGATATTGAAGCAACGATTACAGGCCTTCCTATGCAAATCGTTGATCAATTTAAGGCAACAATTACAGAGCCTGTTGTAAAAGCAATGATGCTTGCACATCCAGATGTTCTTGTAAATGTTGAACAAACACTTGTTAAAGAAGTAGGAGAGGAAGTAAGTGTGTTCCGTTCGAAGCCTTTCTTCTTAGAATTCACGGCTCTGAACGTGACAAAAGGAACAAGCCTACATCAATTAACTCAAAAGCTCGGCATAAAGGCTGAAGAAGTGATTGCGATCGGTGATAGTTACAACGATATTACCATGATTGAATTTGCAGGTCTTGGAGTCGCAATGGGGAACGCACCCGACGCGATCAAAGAAATAGCTAATCACGTAACAGAAACTAATAATAATGATGGTGTGGCTAAAGTTGTTGAGGATTTTATCCTTTCGAAGGTAAAGGTAGCAACTAAGTAAAAATACGGTAGCGCATTGTCACTCCAAAAGCATGATAACCGATCTCTCCAGAAGTATCCCTTCTGGAGAGATTCGCTTATATCCAAGATTTCTTACATATCCCTTTGTTTAGTGGATTGGAGTTGAAGTAATGGGTAATAGATTTGCCAAATGGTATGATTTTTTTATGAGCCCCTTTGAAAAAGGAAGGTTTAAATCGATTAGACGAGATCTGCTTCAAAAAGCAAATGGGTTAGTTCTTGAAGTAGGGTCGGGAACTGGAGCTAATTTTCCTTATTATCCATCTGGTATAGAAGTAATTGCCATTGAACCAAATCAACACATGATTAAACGTTCTAGTAAGAAACTGCATATGTCAAAAGCACCTATAAAAATTATTGAAGAAAATGGTGAACGGTTACCCTTTACTGATAATACTTTTGATACTGTTGTAGCTACTTTGGTACTATGTACAATCCCGAATCAAGAACTAGCCTTATCTGAAATGAAAAGAGTATGCAAATCGGAAGGAAAAATCCTCCTGTTTGAACATATTAAAATGCGAAATCCCTTCCTAGCCAAATTACAGGATTGGTTAACGCCTTTCTGGAAAAGAGTATGCGACGGTTGCTGTTTGAATAGAGATACAGTTCAAATGATAAATGAAAATGGACTTACAATAACGGAAAAGAAAACTTATTATAAAGGGCTTTTTGTCCAATTAGAACTCAGGAACCAAAAATAACTATAATTTTAAACAGTATTGAACTAATGCAAATCATGACATCTCCAGAACAAACACTTCGAAAAAACAAACGTCCCGGAACTTCTCCCAGGACGTTTGTTCCATTTATTTCTGTAACTCATGAACTACTTCTTCCAGACGCATTCCTCTCGATGCTTTCACTAGCAAAAGAGTTTTATCGTCCGTGTATTTCTTTAGTTCGGAGATTAACTCCGGTTTACTATCAAAAGCTTTTACTCGATCCACTGGGAGTACAGATTTTGCTCCCTCCGCTATAAATTGACCGAGCTTCCCATATGTAAATACATAATCGATCGCTTCCTTATTAACACCTGACCCTATTTCATAATGAAAATTCTCCTCATTTGGGCCAAGTTCTAGCATATCACCGAGAACAAGAATCTTTTTCTCATATCCAGAAAGAGTGGTAACAAGATCGATTGCTGCCCTCATGGATGTTGGACTCGCATTATAAGCATCATTGATGATCTTCTCGCCTTTTACTCCAGGAACAAGCTCCATTCGCATGCTTGTCAGTTTCAAGTGAGCAAAGCCCTCATTCATCTTTTCAAATGGAACATCAAAGTAGTTTGCAATTAGCATGGACCCTAAAGCATTTAAAATATTATGGGTACCAAGAACCGGTAAATGAAACTCCCCATCACCCTTATTCATCGCAAACGTACTGCCCTCATCCTTTTGGACTATTGATACTGGGTATAAGGTGTTTTCACTAGAACGACCAAATGTTTGAAGTTCAGCACTTCCCTCATAATTTGATAGCCCCTTACGTAGAAGTGGCTCGTCTCCGTTATATACAATCAAGCCATTCTCATTGATTCCTGAAACGATTTCGAGCTTTGCTTTTGCAATATTTTCCCTGCTACCTAAGTCCTGTAAATGGGATTCTCCGATATTTGTAACGATAACAACATCTGGTTTTGCTAGCTTTGATAAAAACTCAATTTCCCCTAGTGCACTCATTCCCATTTCAACAACCGCAATATCCGTGTTCTCTTCTAATCTTAACAACGTTAAAGGCAAGCCAATATGATTATTAAAATTCCCTTCCGTCTTTTGTACCTTATACGAAAGAGAAAGGAGGTTCGCGGTCATATCCTTCGTTGTCGTTTTCCCGTTACTACCTGTTATACCTACTACTTTAACTTTAAGCTCATTTCGATAACTACGTGAAAGCTGCTGTAAGGCCTCTAACGTATCTTCAACCACTAGGATCGGAAGTCCAATTGGAGGGTTAGGGACATCCTTTTGCCATAGTGCGGCAGCCGCACCATCTTGAATAGCCGCTTCTACAAATTGGTGCCCATCCGAATTTGCTCCTTTAAAAGGGACAAATAAATTCCCCTTATCAATCTTCCTAGAATCAATGGAGACTCCAGAAATCTCTACCTGTTCAAACTGATCAACTTCATTTATGATAGTCATCATTTCCGTTAGTTTTTTTATTGTTCTTTTTATCACTCTCATACCTCCTATAAGAAAAGCGCAAGCGCCCTGGTCAGCGCACGACAGGCCTGGAGCGCTCCAACTGAGATAAAGGAAACACGAAGAGCCAGAGGCGCATTCGTGCTTGACTTATCGTAGGGCGGAGAGCGAAGGACACTAGGCGCTAGGGCGCTGGAGCTAGACAAT
>NZ_JBPCCH010000037.1:0-17776 GCF_050971805.1 Robertmurraya mesotrionivorans
CTGAGTCCGATAGAATACCGAACACAGGTCTTAGAAGTTGCTTGATAATATATGTCTAACTTTTTTGGGTCAGATCACTTTTTATGTCTCAATAACTATAGTAGAGAGGTAGGAGTCCCCGTTAATTTCCTTAGGCTGCCTAATAAGTTTAAGTTGAAACGAATGATAGGCTTATGAGGAAAAAATCCTATTTTTAGAATTATCTGAAATTTATCTTGTTTCACTGAGTGAATTATGTTAATTTTACCATATGAAATGAGGGCAGGGGTGAAGTGTACAATGAATTTAATTAGAAAAGGAAATAAGGAACTTATTAAAGAACTAAACCGTTCCCTCGTGATTGATATGGTTCGCCTGAAAGGTAATATCTCGCGCACAGAAATAGCGAAGGAAACTGGGCTAGGTTTATCAACTATTACGAATATTATCGATGAACTTATTAAAGAAAACCTTGTTTCTGAGATTGGGACTGGAGATTCTCATGGTGGCAGGAAGCCTGTGCTATTAAAATTTAACGGAGATTTTGGAGTTGTTGCAGGTATGAAAATCGAGCAGCAGCAGGTGAAGATGTGTCTATCTAATTTGGAGGGGAAGATTTTACACAAACATCAATTTTCATATACACACAAGGAAGCGAACAAATTAGCAAGAGTTATTATTGAACAGCTTGATTTTTTTATGAAGCAAAATGAAGGCGCTGCCAAGTTGGTGGGGATTGGCATTGCTACGCCTGGGTTAGTAGATCGGGAAAGTAATGAAGTGATCTATTCACCAATACTAAAGGTGGATCATGGGGATTTGAAGCCAATTGGTAAGCATTTTGATGTACCTTTAATGATCGATAATGATGCAAATGTATTTGCCCTTGCTGAGAAGTGGATAGGTCAGGGAAGAGACTTTAGGAATTTCATTGGTGTTACAGTTGGAGCTGGTGTGGGAGCTGGAATTGTGATTGATAATATGTTGTTTCGCGGAGACTTCGGCGGAGCTGGAGAATTAGGTCATATCACAATTTATCAGGGTGACCGTCTTTGTTATTGCGGGCAGCGGGGCTGTTTAGAATTATATGCTGCTGATGCATACCTTGTGAATGAGGCTGAGCGCATGGTCTCGATTGGTGTTCCAACATTGTTAGCATCGTTTACTCCCATGACTCCAGAGAGTATTGTAATAGCGGCCCAAAGCGGAGATCAGTATGCGCAAGAATTGTTAATCAAGCAAGGGGAGAATCTGGCATTAGGTATAAAGAACATGGTCCATCTCTTTAATCCCGAAGCAATCATTTTAGGGGGGGAAGGATTAAGAGAAAGCGAATTTCTGCTAAAAGGTATTCAAAAGGAGCTAGCAGTCCACTTTTTCGTCAAACATCCTCGAAAACTTCAATTCCAAACATCAAAGCTTGGTGATGATGTTTGGTTAATTGGAGCATGCGCCTTAGTAGTAAGCCATCTATTTAAAGTTCCTATTTACAATTAACAAAGGAAACAACTCTATTGTTGTATCCTTCGGAATAATTACTTTCTTCACTGAATAAAGTATCAGTACAAAAGAAAACTGTATACGCTTACAATTTAAGGGGGTGATAGGATAAGAATTTTGATAGATAGAGATTTACTATGAAGTGAGCAAAAACAAATAGGGAGGATAAACATGCAAAACAGTAAACACAGACTTATTCAGAAAGCCATGATTCTAACAATGATGATTTCGATGGTTTTATCTGGTTTTAACATTCGTTCTGGGTTTGCAAGAGATAGTGAGTTTACTAGAGATGGCGCAGGGCCGATGTACTGGATTACTTATGAGCATCAATTTGGAAAAGATGTGTTCATGCCGGAACATCGTTTAAAAGATAATGTTGATTGGATGGCTAAAGACTTCCAACCATATGGCTACGACATGATTAGTACGGACGGGTGGATAGAGGGTGCAACTCTATTAAATGAAAATGGGTATGTGGTGTCACACAATGATCGCTGGATGAGTGACCCGATTTATATGGATGGCCGGGATAAACCATATGTTAAACCAGGGCAACTTTTTAACGGTGATTTTGAATATGCGACAACAGAAGGGTGGGATATTAAGGGAAATGCTGATTCAGGAGTCGATAAATCAGGTGCACGCAATAACTTTAAATTATATTTTTATAAAAATGCCCCTTTTAATGCGAACTTGAGTCAAACTGTGACAGGACTTGAAAAAGATAAAAGGTATCGTTTAACTGCATGGGCAACTCTACAGGATTTCAGCGGGACAAATCAGTTTACTGATAATGCAATTGGTAGCCATGCCGAAATGCGAATCAGCCAGAATGGTGCAGTCGTAAAAAAAGTACCGATTGAGCTAAGTTCAAGCTATAAAAACTATTCACTTGAAGTGGCGTCAATTGGTACGGATATGACAGTAGAATTTGTCATTGATTCCAAAGGAGGTAACGCTTCTTTGCAGCTTGATGATATTACTTTTGCAGCTCATGATGCAAATCAACCACCAATTCCTGAAGGGAATATGGTCATAAATGGCGGCTTTGAGCAGGATGAAACAGAAGGATGGACATTTGAAGGTGATTTTGCTCATGGACGAAATGATGACCCTGAAGGAGACAAGTCGTTATGGACGTATAGTGAACATCCGAACAAACAAATAATTGCACAAACGATTAAGAATTTGCCAAATGGAAACTATCGTGTTAATTCCAAGGCGAAAGGGAAAAATGGTGTTACTGAAAAAGGTGCAGCTGTTGAAATGAAGATTTCAGGATATGATAGAGCAAATCCTGAAGCACATGTAAAAAAACAAGTAACTTCCGAAAGTTGGACAGCGTATACAGAAAAAGTGAATGTAACATCTGGCCAATTAAAAATTGAATTTATTGTCGATCCTACTGAAAAACAAGTGCGTGATGCAGGTATTGATATCGATGATGTCTCTGTCGTCTACGACAATTGGCAGGGTTACCCGCATGAGCGTTATCCTGAAGGTCATACATGGAAATACTGGGCAGATTATGTGCATAGCAAAGGGATGAAATTCGGCATCTATTATAATCCGCTTTGGATCAGTCCAGAGGTTGTGAAAAATCCGGATAAATACAAAGTAAAAGGTACGAATACACCTGTCGCTGATCTTGTTATTACAGAACCACAAGACATTGGCGGAGGAAAAACGCTTCAAGGTGACCGTTTTGATGGCGGGCAAGGGGGAGAGAGAGCTTTATATTGGTTAAATGTGGACCATCCCGATGCCGAGAAATTCTTGAAAGGATATGTCGACTTTTTTGCAGAACAAGGAGCTTCCTATTTACGTGTTGACTTTTTATCATGGTATGAAAGCGGATATGATAAAGGGTTAGGCCAAATCGGTACAGGTCATACAAGAGAACAATATCGCAAAGCACTTCGATGGATGAATGAAGCTACTGAAAAGAATAACATATTCCTTAGCTTAGTTATGCCTGATTTAAACAACCATGGTGAATATGAACAAAAATACGGGGATATGATCCGAATTGATGAGGATGCATTTAGTGGGGGCTGGGAGCATATAAGTGGCCGCAGACAAGAGTGGACAAAAAATTGGTCACAATGGGCCAATCCATTTCAAGGGTTTACTGGATTTGCGGATATTTCGGGACGCGGATCAATGATTAATGATGGGGACTTCTTAAAGTTAAATTCGTTTAAAGGCCGTTATGCCGAGGACGAAAAGAAAACAGCCATATCTCTATTCACTATGGCAGGTTCTCCAATTACCATTGCCGATCAATATGACACAATTGGTGATAATTATAAATATTATCAAAACCCTGAATTAATTGAATTGAACAAACTTGGATTTACGGGAAAACCGATCTTTAATTCAAATCAGCATTATAAAAACAATGTAAGCCGCGACAGTGAAAGATGGGCTGGTCAATTACCAGATGGGACTTGGGTTATAGCTCTTTTTAACCGCAGTGATACAAGAAAAGGGCTATCAATGGATTTCATTAAAGATCTTGGAATCAAGGATGTAGCTTTTGCTCGCAATATATGGGAGCATAAGGATCTCGGCTATCGTTTGATGTATTCTGAAATGATCGAGCCTCATGATACCACAGTATTGAAACTAATTCCAAAAACCAACAAGAAAGTATATCAAACTGAAGTCGCTTCTTATCAAGGAGGAGCAATTTTTGATAATGAACAAATGGGCTACGATGGATTTGGCTACCTCACAGGGTTGAACAAAAAGGGCTCAAAAGTAACAATCGCTGTTGAAACGCCTGAAGTAGGGCAATACCCGTTAGGAATAAAATACGGAAATAAACAGGCGGAAGCAAGTACCTTATCACTATCCGTGGAAGATAAAAAGAAGAATGTAATTGATGAGCCAACGAAAGTATCGTTCCCAAGCACCGGAGATAAATGGGCCACAGTCGAACAATCTGTCCAATTGAATAAAGGAGTAAATTTAATTACCTTAGAATTTGCCGGAGAAGATACAGGTTCGACATTACTTGATTCCATCCAGTTTGGAGCGAATACAGGACAGCTCGTTAACGGCGATTTTGAAATGGGCAATGAAACTGGCTGGACAGTCAATACCTTTGGCACAACTGTATGGCATGGTGTCGATAAAAACGATGCATATGAAGGCTATAAGCAATACTTGTATTCTCCTAATTTAGAAGGAAAAGCTTCTTCTAAGCAAACAATTGTTGGTTTAAAGGAAGGCGATTATACGGTTTCAGCAATGGCGAAACTAATGCCGCACTTGGATCCTACCTTTGAAGGAGGAGTTGCTAAAATGATTGTCTCCCAGCCTGGTAAAGAGAAGGTAGAGGTGAAAATTGAACCGAATCTAAAGGATCCGAATGGTCCTGTAAAGCAGAAATGGAACGCAGATGAGTTTGAGTATAAAAAATTCAGCACGGACACGATCAATGTCAAAGAAGGTGAATTGACGATAGAATTTTATTTGGAAGCACCTAAAGCTGATACATCCTTGCAACTTGATAATGTGGTGCTTCAAGCAGGAAATTCTGAGGTGCCTGAAGAAGTAGAGGTCAGCCTGAATAACAAAGGTTTTGAGCAAGGATTTACGGGGTGGAGCCGTACAAATATGGTTAACCAATCGATTGAATCAGTAGATGAAAAGTCATTTTTAAAAATTTCTGGTAAGGCAGCTTATTCATCAGATATATGGCAATTTGGCAATGCACCTATTGAGGGAAACTATCAATTATCAATTAACACTCGTAAATCTGGAAACTTTGACACTGCTTCCCTTTATGTTACCTACTCCGGCGGCACAAAAGAAGTAGCGATTCCGGCAAGTGGTGATTGGAAAGAAATAAAAGTCCCTAATATCCAGTTAGATGCTGGTGAAGTAGTAAAGGTTGGCGTGATCACAGAAGGTCAGGCTGAAAGTGTTCTTGAACTCGATGATGCTAAAATGATAAAAAAAGATTCAAGCGAGTATCAAAATGTTTCGTATATTGAAAGTTTAGATGCAGGCAATCCATATACTTTATCAGATGATGGAAAATCGATTGTATTACATTCTGCTAATCAGGAAAAAGTGAAAGTCGAATTCGTTCAAGAGGATACAGTAAAAGTATGGATGGAACCTACTGGAACATTTAAGAAAAAACCTTCTTTTGTTGTTGATGAAGAGGGGGCAAGTGCAGTCCCAAAGGTAACGGATAAAAGTGATTATATCTTGATTCAAACAGAAGAAATGAGTTTGAGAGCTTATAAGTCCCCATTTAAGCTTGCATACTATGATGCCTCCAATACGAAGTTATTAACGGAGCATAGTGAAGGAAAAGGTTTTGGTTATGACGGAGATACAGGTATTTATGCGGCCATGACCCTTGATGCAAACGAGCATTTTTTCGGCCTTGGTATAGATAGTGACTCCCAATCCTTCGACCGCAGAGGCAAAAAGGTCGTAATGAACAACAGTATGAAAGGTGGATATGGCGGTAACACCTCTGATATTTCTGGTACGTTCTTCACAAGCACAAAGGGGTATGGCATATACTTTGATAACAGCTATGAAAATGTCACGTTTGATATGGGTGCCACAGCTAACGGGAAATATTCTTTCTATTCACCAAACGGCGAAATGATTTATTACTTTATGGCAGGTAAAACGGAAAGCACGCTTACTGGTGTCATGGAAAGTTATGCAAAATTAACAGGCAAGGCGCCGCTACCGCCGCAATGGGCATTGGGTTATATCCAATCAAAATATGGATATAAAAGCTGGGAAGAAATAAATAAGGTTGTTGATACGTTCCGTCAAAAACAAATTCCTTTAGATGGGATGATTCTTGATGCTTATTGGGCCAAAGAAAATCATTATTTTGATATGACTTGGGCAGAGGCTTTTGCAAATCCAAAACAAAGCATGGAGGAGCTATCAAAGAAAGGAATCAAGATGGTACCGCTTGTTGATCCGTATATTCAATTAACGGCAAACAATTTTAATGAGGGAGATCGTAACGGATATTTTGTTCAAGACACTTCAGGAAATACCGTTATTTATGACGCTTGGTACGGGGAATCAGGATTAGTAGACTTCACCAATCCAAAAGCTGTCGATTGGTTTAATGCACAGGTTAAAACATTGCATGATGCGGGAGTAAAAGGGTATTGGATCGATTTAAATGAACCAGAGAAGCCAACAGATTCATTAAGACACCACTTTTCTAAAGGCAGTGCAGCAGAGATAAGAAATGTGTATGCCTTAAACGAAGCGAAAGCATTCTATAATGGTCATCGAAGCTACAGTGATAACCGCTTATGGAGCCTGTCCCGTTCCGGATTTTCTGGAATTCAAGAATACGGAACAACGGTATGGAGTGGTGATATTGATGCAAGCTGGGAGTCCTTTAGGCATAATTTGCAATTGGGGTTAAGCTCCTCGATGTCTGGCATCCCTTATTTTACAACGGATATTGGCGGATTTTACGGCAAACCTTCTGCTGAACTTTATACGCGTTGGATGCAAGCTGGATCTTTTATGCCAATCTTTCGGGCTCATAATTGCGAATGTGGTGATCTAACGAATACAAGAGAGCCTTGGGTGTTTGGTGCAAAGGCAGAAGGTATCGTAAAACAAACCATTGAACAGCGTTACAAACTGCTACCTTACATCTATTCGGCAACAAAGCAAACAACTGATGAAAATGTCTCATTAATGAGACCGCTTGTCATGGATTACACAACAGATGCAAATGTTTATGGAATTGAAGACCAGTGGATGTTTGGTCCAAATATGTTGGTGGCACCGATTTCATTAGAAGGTATTTCAACTAGAGGTATCTATCTTCCAAAAGGTACATGGTATGACTGGAGCAACCAGAAAAAATTTACTGGAGGGCAAACCATTGAGTATGAGGCAGATTTGTCGAAAATTCCTGTATTTGTCAAAGAAGGAGCGATTATTCCACAGCGTGAGATTCAAAACTATACAAATGAAAAACCAGCATCAACAATAACTTTGAACGCCTATCCAAAACAAAATGGAGAAACTTCAAGCTTTACCTTATATGAAGATGACGGACAAACCTACAAATATGAAAAAGGTCAATCTTCTGAAACAGAGATTGCTGCTTCAACAAATGAGGGAAATATTACCCTTAAGATCAAAGCAGTAAAAGGCAGCTATAACGGACAGATTGAAAACAGAACATGGGTTGCAGAAATAAAAGCGAATGCGGGAGAAGGTAGACTTAACTCTGTTAAACGAAATGGCAAAAAGTTAAGAGCGGTTGATTCCAAAGAAGCAGTCGAAAAAGGGAACGACGTTTGGTATTACGATTCAAAAACAGATATGTTATTTGTGAAAACAGTGGAGGTATCTACTGCGGTGACGCAAGTGATTACTTCGGAACGTAAAGGAAAACGATAAGGGTAAGTTTAAAATGTGGTGTGATTGCAAGTTGTAAGGGCAATGGTGTAAAAAACAGAATCTCATGCTAAAGTTTAAGATTAAATTCATTGAAATAGGAGATCTATTGCGCAAATTGGGAATACCAACAGTAGTGGATAGAGTAGTTCAACAGGCCATTCATCAAGTACTCAGTCCAATATTCGAAAAGCAGTTTAGTGAATTCAGTTATGGTTTTAGACCAGTACAGAAATTCCAAAGGAAGCTTTGACAAATGACAAAGCGAAACTGGAGTGTCTCGATAGACCACCGAATATTGAAACTGAAACAAGTCATTGTTGGATGGGTCAACTATCGCAAACATGAAAAAAGTAATGACTTAAAATAGATGGGAAGTTGCGCTGTACATTGCATTATCAAGAGTTGTGCATAGAGCCATCTCAAACAAAAGATTAAAGTAGAGGGGAATTCCCTCTGCTTTAGAACATTATCTAAAAGTACACACTGTAATATAAATTGAAACGCCGTATATACGAACCGTACGTACGGTGTTGTGAGAGGGGGAAAAAAATTTTTAATTTATTTTCCCTCCACTCGATTGTTCAGCTAAAGAAGCAGCATTCCTGTAATGAATGAAAATGAGGTTGGAATAAAAAAATAACCTCTTGGTAGAATGAGAGAGCACAGGACTATAAGGCATGGAGTTTGGTTCCCCTTGTTTTTTTGAAAATACCAAGCAGGGATTCCAACTGTTTCTCGATTGGATCAATCAATTAAAGCTAGAACAAAAAATGGAAAAAGTGATAGTAGGCATGGAAAGAGAAGTTCGTAGAATTAGATAATAAGATAGATAACCTAATTGAACATATCCCTGGTGTTCAACAAATGTTAGCCATTAAGGGAGTAGGGAGAGATACCGTTGCGGGATTCTTTGCGGAAGTGGGAGATCTTCAAGATTATTCTCACCCTAGACAAATCATAAAGTTAGCTGGATTGAGCTTGAAGGAGAACACCTCTGGCAAACATAAAGGGCAAACAAAAATCACCAAACGAGGTAGGAAGAAGCTAAGGGCTCTCCTCTTCAGGGTTTGTATGATTATGGTTGCGAAGAATTCGGCCATTTATTGAGGGAGGTTTGTGTAAGAAGGTAAAACATATTTGTGGTAAAATTAGGTAAGTTTTATTTTAGTTGTTATTGAAATGGTAAAATGTTTCGAAAGGGGCGTGAGATATGAAAAAAATAATATTGACTTCGGTTATTATCCTTGTCAGTATTTCAATTGGACTTTTTATATTCATTACATCCAATCCACCTTTAGTTATCGGAACAGTTGGTACATCAAAGGATAAACATACAGTTATGGTTGAAATCGGTAATAAAGGTTTTAGGGATGTAAGAATTACAAATGTGTTGATTAATAATAATGAATTACCATAAGACAAAAAAATTCAGATAAGTAATCCATTAAAAGGATTCATTATTTCTGATGGATTTGATGATGAAGGCAATTTTACAAACATTGAAGAGGTAAATATCCTACCGAATACATCTCCAGTAACACAAGTACAAAAGGTGAATAGTGGTAATGCTACTGAAAATGATAAGAGCTATGGCTTAACAATTATAAACAATAAATCTATAAACCAAGTCATTATACACTATAACTATTTAGGACTTTCTTTTGAGGATAGCATTTCCACTAACAATTGATATTAGTTCAATTGTTTTTTTTATTAATCTAAAGGTGACGATCATTTTTAAGGGAGATCGCTTTTTTATTGCAGGTTAGTTAAATAAGGAAATTAATAAGAGGATTCAGTACATTCTGTATCCTCTTATTTTTTTGCCTAATATATTAGTCCCTTGTAGGTCCAGCATTATCTGAAAAATGATGATATTTTGAGCAATTCTGGAGCCAAGCTCAGCAGGAAGTTCATACTCTCAAAATTTCATTAACATATTTCCCCATTATTTTTCGGTGAAAAGTCCGTCTCCTAATGGATTAAAATTAACTTTAAAGCTACAGCTACAAAAGAATCTGGGATTTGGATTCTTAATGCTTTTAAATCTAGACTTCCTTTGTTATATCATACTTTAACAACTTTTCTTGGCCATAAATTTTTTCAAAAAGAATTCCTGTTAAGTAGTAAAAAACGAGGCCAAAACAAATGTGAATAAGTGTAAATTTAGAACCAAATGAAGTGAGTTCATAGACTAGAACTGGTAATTTCACTGTTGACCAAGCACCTAAGAAAAACACTATATAGCGGACACTTGCTCCTTTTTTCAATAAGAGTACTGCAATTGGAAAGGCAATATAAAGAGGGCCTGCAGCTACCGTTGCTAATAATAAGGTGAAGAAGACACCATATATACCTGATTTTTCACCCATATATCGAATAAGCGATTCTTTCTTTACCCATTGATCTAATAATCCCACTAAAATGAATATAGGAGGAAGAAGGAATAACATATCCAAAATACTTTTACCAGTTATCTGAACTGTTTTCATAGCTATAGATTGATTTATAAATGCAATAATAAGAAGCCCTAATAATAAAATGAAAAAGAACCGATATCTTTTTAGCTTTGTCATGTCATTACCACCCCAATAATCAATGCAAATAGAAGAGACATTATTAGGGCAGAAATATTTCGAGCATAAGCAAAACTTCTTCCAAAAGATTTTTGTTCCATAGGTAAAGTTACAAGTCCTACAGACATCATTGCTGACATTAATACGGCTACTTGTGGAAGAGCAGCACCATTTTGAATTAAGGTATGTCCAAGAGGAAAGACAATAAAGCTTGGAACTAAAGCAATTGAGCCAATGATTGTTGAGTAAATGATACCTAGTAAGCCGGAACTTTCGCCAATAATTGATGAAATAAGAGACGGTGTCAATAAGGATAATGCTAGCCCTATAAAAAGCATAATGGCTAATAAATCCGGTAAAACATTGCGAAACATTTTCCATGAACTTAAAAAGGCTACCTTTGTTTTATGTTTGTCTTTTATGAAGGAAACACCTAAATAAACAGTGGCAATAGTATAGAGAATAATTCCACTAATCATTATTTTGTTCCTTGCATTCTTTATATCTTTCTAGGAAAAACGATAAATTTTTAATTTTTTCTTCGATATCTATTTGAAACTCCTCTAATTTCCTTTTACCAACTTTAGTGATTTTGTACATCCTTATCGGTTTATCTCGATCAAATGTATCCAGATAAGACTCTACAGCACCTTCTTCCTCTAATTTTTTTAGTGTGCGATATAATATGGAACTGTCAATTGGATTGATGGGAAGCTCTTCCTCACATCTTTGAAGGAGTTTCCCTCCATAGTTATCTCCCTCTGTTAAAAACAGCAATAGAAATGCACCTGTATGTCTCCCTGTATGTTTCATAAAGTATATAACCTCCTTAAATTTTATCAATAACACAATACTGTTAATAACAGTATGCTGTCATTAACAGTATTGTGTCAATTTTTTTCTTTGTGATAATAAAAAAAGTATGTGAAGGATTAAAGGGGGCGGTTCTTCCATAAGGAAGATCGCTTTTTCTAATTCGACTAAAGGGGGCAGGTGTGCGGCCGAGCCTAGGTCGTATCATATAGCGGGTGGGATTCCCCCCGAGTAAGAACTAGCCATTCGCTCGTAGCGAGTTTTGGAGGACTAAAGGTAACTCTAGTCTTTAAGCGTAGACAGTTAGGTGGCGGGCCGAAAGCCAAATGGTTGAAGGGATTGAGCTCCATAAACTTTAGTGAACCGAGAGGGCTGATGCCTTACCTGCGTGCAGAAAGCAACATTTTATCCTTCGTCAAAGGCAAGAAGAATAAAACCTCTCTGGAGTCAGAGACCTTGGCACGTCACACATTGATATGATACGGCAACTCGGGAGACCCTACCGGTCTTTTCTTTTTTTTTAGAAGAGTATGGTGGACAAGTGATAACAAGCAAGGAAACCAAATGCCGTGTAGGGAGTCGGATAGCAGCGTAGTACCAATGAAGTTGGGTTATGCCGATGGAGGGAAGGCTAGCTACCAGTTATCACCCTTACTAGGGACACATTAACTACACACAGAGGGTAGGAGTAATAATGGAAACAAAACTACTAAGGATAGCAGAATTAGCAAAGTCTCAACCTAAAATGAAATTCACTTCACTTGCCCATTTGTTAAATGAGCAATCGCTAACACAGTGTCATCATGGACTGCCAAATAGAAAGGCAACGGGTGTTAACGGAACGACTAAAGAACCAGTGAAAGCTTGGAAGAAAACATAATGGACTTGGTAAGTAGGCTTAAAAGTATAAGTTATCGCCCTGTTCCGGTAAGACGAATGTATATCCCGAAGCTCAACTCAGACAAGAAAAGACCCTTGGGAATACCGGAACATGAGGATAAAATTGTACAAAAAGGCATTACCAAAATACTAAATACCATCTATGAAAATGACTTCCTAGACTGTTCATTTGGATTTCGCCCTAATAGAAACTGTCATGATGCGCTGAAAATACTGAATCTGTATAAAGAGCGAAGCTCAGCAATTCTTCCATTCATTAAAGCTTAGATTAAAGAAATTTAATTTGGAAATAGCCGAGGATAAAACGAAAATTATTTCCTTTGGGCGGTTTGCAGAACATAACGCCAAGCGAGATAGGAATAGCAAACCATACACATTTGATTTCTTAGGATTTACCCACTATTGCGGGAAAAGTAAAGAAGGAAAATTTCGTGTGAAACGAAAATCTAGTAGGAAGAAAGTTCAAGGCAAACTAAAGGAAACTAAGGAATGGCTGAAGATTAATAGAAATAAAGATATTCATGTGATTATGGATAGATTTAAACGCTCCCTCACCGGTTATTACAACTATTATTGCATGACTGATAACATCCAAACTGTTAACAACTTCAAAGAGAGACTCGAATACTTACTATTTAAATGGCTAAACAGAAGAAGCCAAAGAAAGTCCTTTACTTGGGACAAATTTAATCTCTTTCTTCGTAAATATCCACTTCCTTCAACAAGAATTAAAGTGAATATCTATGAACTTAGAGAAGAGATTAGCTATATTCTGTAATGATAACTAGGAGGAGCCGTGTGCGTAAATTGCGCAAGCACGGTTCTGTAAGGGGGGAGAGCACAATCTACCGTAAGATAGAGAGGTTCTCTTCTACTCGACTAGTTTAAGAGTGCTGTTAACTTGTATTCAACAAACGGTCCAGTTTGTTGATCAACTTCTTTAAAGAAAATTAGTTCGCTATTCAAAATTTAAGTAGTTTGAATTTATATATTTAAAGTAATCCTGCCTAAGTTAAAAAAGACGAAATAATAGCATTTATAGTATAGTGTAATTATTTGAATTCGTAAAAAGGAGGATTTTACTTTTGAATATTTTAATTTTAGGTGCAACTGGACGAGTTGGAAGTCAAATAGTAACTTATGCCCTTCATGATAGACATCATGTTACTGTATTAGTTCGCACTCAAGAGAAGATTCAAATAAATAGTGAAAATTTAACCATTATTCAAGGGAATGTTTTAAATAAAAATGATATAGTACGTGCAATGCATGGGATTGATGTAGTTATTAGTGCATTAAATACTGATGGCACAACTACTCTCTCAGAAAGTATGCCACTAATTATTAAAGCAATGAAAAACAAAGGTATAAAACGAATTATCACGATAGGAACTGCAGGGATCTTACAAAGTAGATCTACGCCATCCGTACTCCGTTATCAGTCAAGTGAATCAAAACGTAAATCAACCCGTGCAGCAGAAGAACATCATAAAGTTTACGACATACTTAAACAATCAACACTCGAATGGACTATTGTATGTCCTACGTATTTGCCGGAAGGAGAAAGTATAGGTGAATATCGTGTGGAACGTGATTTTTTGCCGGTGGGTGGAGATAAAATATACGTATCGGATACAGCAGATTTTACATATAAGCAGATTAAAAGTAACAATTATATAAAATCACGTGTAGGTATCGCCTACTAATAATATTCTCTTACATTATTACTTGCTGTCACAGGGTAAAATTTATTGTTTGTGAAAAATTGAATTTAAACTAACGAGTGTGTTTCTTAAATAATGAGGTTGCCTTTTCTTTTTAATAACCTGTGTAGGTTGGTTGAAATAATGAATAAACATAAATATAAAGTTAACTCTATATAAAAGAATGATAAACGAGGAGATTAATTATGAAGCCTTATGAAATAAATAACATGATTATTGATGATAAACTTGATGGTGAAGAATTCGTGACAACTGATATTGCTTACCAAAATAAAGATTATAGCATTACTTTTAAAAAAGCAGACCTTGAAATAATTAATACATGGGTTTTTAAAGATGGTACGTCTCTTCCAGCAAATTTATCTGATAATATTATTGAATTAATAAGAGAAGATGTTAAAAAGAGAATCTAGTCATATGTACTAGTATTAATTTATTATGGTTAGTATTAGAAAAGTTTTGATTATTAATATAAAGACTCAACTAAAATTAGTGATCAATGTTGAAACATATAGTAATTTGGTTAGTTTAATAAGATATTTCATTTAGAGCATTGATCCAGGAAGGATTAATGCTTTTTTGATTGAATTTAACATACGAGCAGGATAACTTAAAACTGCTGTATAAGTATGTCTTATTTTAAATAATTGGTTGCTGGGGGTGATGGAAATGAAAAAAGTTGTTTTATTCATTTTTATTTCCGTTTTAGTTTTAGTTGGATGTGGAAATACAGCAGATGTGAAAGAAATTAAAGCTGATTATTTTGATATTGGTTATGGTTCAAGTATCTATAATGGTTTAAATAAAATTGATGCAGATACAGTAAAATTATTAGTTAATCACTATAATCAGTTAAAAACTATTGGAACCACAACAGAAGAAATTGATTATGAAGAGGCTATCACAATTTCATTTGTTCATAATGACCAAATTTCAGGTCAGATTGTCTGTGATGCTAAATCAATTTGCTATATCTCTAATGAGAATGAATATTATCGTGTTAGTGACGATAGTGAATTATATGATGTAGCTTTTAAAGTATATGAAGAGTTAAAAGAAAAGTATGAGGAGTAATCAATTAGAGTAGTTGTAGTAGTGATTACTCGTTTTTCAATTGAAAGTAAATTGGAAAAACTTACGAACAAAACAAAAACATCAAAAGGATACTAACTGTTCTAGAAGTTAATTTACTAAAGGTTTATGTAATAAGGGCTTGAACATTAAATAATATTAAGCCGAGTATTTAAACCAATTAAAGAATAGAAAAGAAAATATAAAGAAAACTTACCGAAAGTATTGAGTGTAAAGATGCCTTTTTGTAAGAGTTAGCTCTAAAGTATTCATAACCAAGTATCCCATTGTATATAGAGATAATTATATAACAAAAGATCAAAGCGACACTAAACTTCCCCATTATTAGCGAGATTGTAACTAGTATTAGTAAAACCAAGCCTATAACTTTTTTGACTAACTGAAAAGTTTTGTTCAAAATAATCACCTCAATACTAGACTAATAACATTATATAAATTTGAATGTAGAAAAATAACGCATTTTTCGACTTAATATTTATAATTTGTGAACAAATGTATTTAAAGAAACGGGGGCATTGATTCTAGAAGGATTAATGCCCTTTGTTATGGAATCCCTTATAGTAGAAACGTGGCAGGTTAGCTCAATAATAAATCCTTTAATTCAACTAATAAAAATGTATAATAATGTTTATATTTACATATTTACGCAACTTAATATAGGGGGGAAGGGTTTGTGAATTTTTTTTTGAATCGGAAAAACTAGATGACTATTTACTCGAATTAAATGAAGTTAATTATTCTAATCAAAATATAAAAAAGAAAGCAGCTGAACTTTTCGATCCATCTCAAACGGAAATTGAAAAAGCTAAAATAGCTTTTGAATTTGTTCGTGATGAAATTTCTCATTCTTGGGATATTCAATCGAAGCGAGTTACTCGTAATGCTTCAGAAGTATTAGAATTTAAAGAGGGAATATGCTATGCAAAGTCACACCTATTAGCGGCTTTATTGCGTTTACAGGGAATACCAACAGGTTTTTGTTATCAAAGATTGATGTTATTTGATACTCCAGATAAAGGGTATTGTATTCACGCTTTAAATGCTATCTTCTTTAAATCATTTAATAAATGGATTAGGGTAGATGCTCGTGGAAATAAAGAGGGAATTGATGCTGAATTTTCAATTGAAGAAGAAAAATTAGCTTTTCCCATTAATGAAAAACTTGATGAAAAGGATTATCCAGTTATCTATGCTAAGCCTCATCCTAAAATTGTGGCTGTTTTAGAAGAAAATACAAATACATTAGAAATGTATAAATATCACTTGCCAGAGAGTTTGTAGTTGTTTCGCTAACGGGAGCTTTCGTTAAAGAGCCTTTTTCTTATTCTCCTAAAGAAGTAGGATTCCTGTAATAAATGAAAGTAAGTTTGAATTTTGTGAAATCTTTCACTTAAGCTAACAGGGACAATAACTTAAAAAAAACTATAAATCTAGTATATTTTAATAGTTTTTAGGTGAATACTGTAGTAAAAGAACGATCGGGGAGTTGTTCAAAATGCTTGTATCCGAAGCCTGGAATCTATATAAAGCAGATAAACAAATTCAGGGTTATTCTACCCAAACATTGAAGGTGTATAGTGTTCAGTTATCCTTATTGATTAGATATCTTGGCGATATCCAGATCACTGATATTACGACTGAATCTATTAAACTATATCTTGGAGAAGTAGCTGCTGAATTGAAGGCCTCTAGTCTTTGCCATCGAATTCGATTTATAAAATCATTGTTTAAGTGGGCTCAAGAGGAGAAGTATGTCTCTACAAATCCAGTGTCTACAATAAAGGAACCAAAGCCTGAAAGTAGAATTCCTAAGTTTTAACAGAGGAAGAAATCGAGTTATTGCGTGAAGCTTGTGATTCTACTTTTGAGAAAGCATTATTTGAGTTTATGTATTCAACTGGTTGCAGAATAGGGGAAGTTGTAAACTTAGATAGAAATTCAATCAACTTTTCTGAGCAGTCTGTCATTGTATTCGGGAAAGGAAAAAAAGAAAGAGAAGTGTATTTTAATACTCGGTGTAGTATTTGGTTAAAAAGGTATTTAGAACAACGAACAGATGATCAAAAGGCGTTATTTGTCACTATCCGGGCACCACATCGAATGAGTATTGCTCAAATGAGATATGTTATAAAACAGATTTCTAAAAGAGCAGGAATCAATAAGAGTATTCATCCACATCAATTACGACATAGTTATGCCACAACACTTATAAATAATGGAGCACCATTAGAGGTTATACAGAATTTAATGGGACACGAAAAGAGCGAAACTACAAGAGTATATGCTTATCTAAGTGGGCATTTGAGACGTGAGTTATATAAGAAATTTTTTTAAATGCTGATTTGATACAGCACTTTTTATTGTGCTAAAGGAGCAAATTTATGGAATAAGAAATGAACTTTAGACATATATTGTGCATCAATTACTAAACAAAAAGAGGGGAACAGAAAAGAATTTGAACATGAGAATAAAAAAAGAATAGATAATCACTGTCTATATATAGGCTGACATAAGAAAGGAAGGTGTTTTGATAAAGTCTGTTCAGAACACCTTTTTCTCTTTGAACATGTGTATTTTATTATAATAAAAAGACTTTTCTGTTTACCGATGTTTGGCTAAAGAAAAGAGTATGTCCTTTTATGCATCTGGGATAATTGTAAAAGCGATTGTTCGAACTGGAGCATCTTTTCCATTGTTCTCGCTCGGAGCATGATAGTATTTAGTCATTAATTCGGTTAATTCGTTTTCAAATTGTTTAAACCTCTC
>NZ_JBPCCH010000038.1:0-16426 GCF_050971805.1 Robertmurraya mesotrionivorans
CTGAGTCCGATAGAATACCGAACACAGGTCTTAGAAGTTGCTTGATAATATATGTCTAACTTTTTTGGGTCAGATCATCTAATTGACCGTTCAAGCTCTTTTTCCTTGCCAACAGGCAGATAGAGCCGGTCTATTTGACCGCTGAAGACTATGTCCCTCTCCAACGGGCAGTTAGACACCTTCTATTTGACCGTTCAAGCCTTTTTTCCTTGCCAACAGGCAGATAGAGCCATTCTATTTGACCGCTGAAGACTATGTTCCTCTCTAACGGTCAATTAGATTACTTGTTCTTACGAATTTTATCGACCTCATCGGCAACGAATTGCACTTGTGTTCCGACGATGACCTGAATACTGTTTTGCCCGACAATATTGATTCCTGGAATGCCTGTTGATTTGATTTTTGCTTGGTCAACAGCTCCCATATCTTTAACCTCTACGCGAAGACGAGTGACGCAATTGTCTACAGAAGTGACATTGGCATCTCCACCTAAGCCTTCATATATGACAGCTGCCATTTGTGCGAACTTGTCACGACCAGTCGCAGCGGCTTCTCCTGTTTCCTCTGTTTCTTCTTCACGACCAGGAGTCATTAAATTGAACTTAGTGATTAAGAAGCGGAATAAGAAATAATAAATTGCTGCAAATACTACTCCTTGCACAAGAAGCATATATGGTTGGTTTGCGAGTGGCAATCTTGAGCTTAATACAAAGTCAACGAAACCAGCACTAAAGCCAAATCCAGCTGTCCAGTGAAAAAGGGATGCCACAGCTAAAGAAATTCCTGTTAACACCGCGTGAACCACATATAACATTGGTGCAACGAACATAAATGCGAATTCTAACGGTTCTGTTACCCCAGTAAAGAACGAAGCAAATCCTGCCGCAAGCATTAAGGAAGCTACTTGCTTTTTACGAGCGGTTTTCGCTGTATGATACATCGCAAGTGCCGCTGCTGGTAAACCAAACATCATGACAGGGAAGAAACCAGCTTGGTACATACCTGTTGTTCCTTTTGTTCCATTTCCAGACCAGAAGTTACCGATATCGTTAATGCCAGCCACATCAAACCAGAATACAGAGTTAAGCGCGTGGTGTAACCCCGTTGGAATTAATAAACGGTTAAAGAAGCCATACAATCCTGCTCCGATAAAATCAAGCTTACTGAACGCTGTACCGAATGAAACTAGTCCAGTGAAAATAACTGGCCATGCAAAGAAAAGAACTAATGATACCACTAACATTGACACAGCAGTCATAATCGGTACGAGACGTTTTCCACTAAAAAAGGCAAGGGCATCTGGCAGCTTTACATGACTAAAACGATTGTAGGCAAACGCTGCTACTAACCCTGATAAAATACCAATAAATTGATTCCCAATTTTTCCAAACGCAGCATTTACGTCTGCTGGATCAATACCTTGAAGCATTGCCACAGCGTTCGTTGAAAGCAATGTGGTAACAACCAAATACGCAACGAGACCACTGAGGGCTGCAGATCCATCTTTATCCTTGGACATTCCTAGGGCAACCCCAACCGCAAAGAGAATGGCCATATTATCAATGATGGATCCTCCTGCTTTAATCAGGAACGCTGCGACTGGACTACCTGCTCCCCAGCCAGATGGGTCTATCCAATAACCAATCCCCATCAGAATGGCTGCTGCTGGTAAAACGGCCACAGGAAGCATAAGTGAACGACCAATTTTTTGTAAATACTTCATCACCATTTTGTTTCCCTCCTCTTTCTCCTCAAAAAAAGTTATTTATATAAATTTGTTACTAACATAGGGATTCTTTCTTTGTAGCGATCAATTAATTGTTGATTATGCGAACCAGCATCGTTGGCATTATTACTTAAAAACACGGGCGGCTTTTTTCCCTCTTCAAGCATCAGCTGAACGGTTTCAGCCATGATCGCATTCACGATCGTCATACCAATAATAGAAGAACCGGAGCTAAACCCACTTGCACTCTCAGGATGTTGCAAAAGGGTGTCGCCAATCTCTATGTGATTATCAATGGTCAAATCAGCCATCTCAAACAAGTACTTTCCACTTTCATGCCTAGAAGCTTGTGTTGCTGCATAACGAGGGGAAGTAATCGCAATGACATACGCGCCCCTCTCCCTTGCAATTTCTGCTACTTCAATCGGAACGGGATTTCTTCCAGAAGTAGAAGCCACGATAACGATATCACCTGCTAGAATATCGCTAGAAGATAGATGCTCTTTTGCTAGACCACTCTTTTTTTCTAGGTTAGATGATTCAACTGCTCCTTTGTGCAACATCAAATCCTCTATGAGAATCGGGCTAATCGGAGCGAGTCCACCTGCACGGTAAAAGAGTTCTTCTGCGAGCATATGGGAGTGTCCAGAGCCAAACACATGGATGATGCCATCATTTTGTATACATCGAGCAATCTCATGAGCCGCTACTCTCATTTTCCCCTGTTCCTCATTTTCAACCTCATCGAGTAAGTCTCTCAGTTTTTGAAAATACTCTTTCATCATGTTCTCCCACCTCCCCTTCTATCTCTTCATGTCGATCATAAACTTGTAGCGATCTGCTCGGTAAGAGGACTTCACCACTTCAATGGGGGTTTCATCTTCAAGGTATGTGTTTCTCTGAATCAGCATGATTGGTGCACCCTCTTTAATGCTTAAATACTCTGATTCAATTTGATTCGCCACTGACGATTCAATAATTTGTCTTGCATGATCAATTCGGAAGCCTAACGTACCCTCGATATACTCATACAACGAACGATTCACAATCTCTTTTGTCAGGCCCTTTACCTTGTCTGCGGATATATAGGTAGTTTCAAGCGCCATTGGCACCTGGTCAGCCAGACGGATTCGTTTGATTTCGTACACAGGACTACTTTCCTCAATTGAAAGATATTTTGCGATACGAACAGGTGCTGGAATGACTTCGAAGTTTATAAGCTGGCTACCTGGTTCCAAGCCCCTGGCTCTCATATCTTCAGTAAAGCTTGTTAGCCCTTGCAATCCTTGCTCTACCTTTCTTTCTGCTACAAAGGTACCCTTCCCTTGGAGTCGATATAAGTACCCGTCATTAACTAGCTTTGTGAACGCTTGGCGAACCGTCATTCGACTAATTTGGTAGGTTTCCGCATATTCCCGTTCCGGTGGAAGGGCATCTCCAGGCTTCAAATCCCCTTTTTCAATTTGATCCTTTATCAGCTCCTCCAGCTGATAATAGATGGGAATAGGCGAGTTTTTATTAATCATACGTAACTTCCTTTTTCTTCAAATTTCCAATGGCAGCTTCATCTGCAATTATAGTGACAGAAGGATGTTGCTTTAAGATGGAAGCCGGAAACTGCTCGGTCAAATCTCCCGTTAATAGTTTGGCAAGCGCATCATGCTTATGCTCACCCGATATTAGTAAGAGAATTTCTTTGCTCTTCATAATCGAAGCAATCCCCATGGTGACGGCCTTTTTCGGCACGTCCTCCATTTTCTCAAAATATATGGAGTTTGCTTCTCTCGTTGACTCGGCTAACTCCACCACATGCGTATACGATTCAAAAGAAGCACCCGGTTCATTAAATCCGATATGACCGTTAGAACCGATTCCCAATAACTGAAGATCAATTCCGCCTTTTGCTAGAATTTGCTCGTCGTAATTTTGACACTCTTGCTCAAGATCTTCCGCTGTTCCGTTTGGCACAAAGGTATTTTCCAGATCAATATCAATATGGTTAAAAAAATGATCATTCATATAATAGCGGTAGCTATTCGGATTCTGTCCTGTTAACCCAATATATTCGTCCAAGTTAAAGCTCACAACTTGTTTGTAAGATGTTTTTCCATGCTTATAATCCTCAATCAGCTTTTCATACGTCCCTAGTGGTGTTCCCCCTGTTGCTAATCCAAGCGTTATGTTTGGATTAGCTCGGACCTTATCACTGATATAACTTGCTGCTAGTTCACACATATGCTCATAGTTTTTCACTTCAATTAGTTTCATAATCTATTCCTTTCTCTGAAATGCAATCGATCCACGACAAACCGTCAATTCCACTTCCAGGTCTCCATCTAAAATAACAAAGTCAGCATCCTTTCCAACAGTAATGCTTCCTTTTCTGTCGTAGACGTTTAATTGCTTTGCAGGGTTAATCGATGCCATATGCACAACATCCTCAAGTGTACAATTTGTGTATGTGATCATATTTTTCACAGCACGTTTCGTTTCTAATATACTGCCTGCAAGTGTTCCATCTGAAAGCGTCGCCATTTCATCGTTCACATACACATCTTGACCACCAAGTTCATACACTCCATTTTTCAGGCATTTTGCTCTCATGGAGTCTGTGATTAAGATAAGACCATCCTTCTTCTTTTGCTGAAAAGCAAATCGGACCATTTCTGGATGAACGTGAATACCATCCACAATCAACTCGGCCTTTAACTCTTCTAATAAAAGTGCTGCTCCGGCCACACCAGGCTCCCGATGGTGCAACCCTCTCATTTGATTAAAAAGATGGGTAACATGAGTAGAACCTGCTTCTACTGCTTGCTTTACTTCTTCAAAGGTTGCATCTGAATGACCAATGGAGGCAATAATATGGTGGTCACTCAAATATTTGATAAGCTCCAATCCACCAGGAAGCTCGGACGCAAGTGTAACAAGTTTTATCGTATCTTTTGAAAGGGCTTGCCATTTTTTAAACAGCTCTGTATTTGGATGCAGCATATATTCCATTGGCTGCGCTCCAGCTTTGTCAGGATTCACAAATGGCCCTTCGAGATGGATACCTAGAATCTCTGCTTGAGCGGTTGCTTGATTTTTTCTGATATATTCACCAGTGGCTTCTATGGCACTCTCAATTTTTCCATGAGACTGTGTCATTGTTGTGGCCAAGAAGCTTGTTGTTCCTTCACGTGGAAGAGAAGTTGCCATCGTATACAAGGCTTCCTCGGTAGCATCCATGACATCTGCACCATTGGCTCCGTGAATATGCACATCGATAAAGCCAGGGAGAAGATTAAAGTGAGGAGGAAGTTCAATAACTTCGAATCCACTTTCGTCAGGTAGCATCTCGAGTGATCCTACTTCTACTATTTTTTGATTACTAGTCTTAATATAACCGCTTTCAATAATTCCCTGATCTGAAAACACTCTCATCCCTTTTAATAAAAGGGGTGAATGAGAAGAAATCATCCTCTCTACCTTCTTTCTTTTGTGACCTTTTTGCATGATTATCATATCACTCTATACATATAGTTGTCTAGACCAATTTTTATGCCAAATAAAAACAGCTGCTGATTGCTCAGCAGCTCTATTTTTACACGCGATGACTCATCGGCAGTGAGAATAAATAAATATTGATGATTCCTAGTAACAGCATTAATCCATAGTAAGGCATCATAGCTTTAAAACTTGCCTTTTTCCCCATCTTGTATGCCGTGTAAGAAGATCCTAAAAATCCAATCGTAATAATGAGGTATTGAAGCATTTGAACCGTAGATGTAGTCGCCAAACTTAAGTCCCCACTTGTTACCTCTTTTCCAATAAAGGCAAGCGAATTATACCAAATCGCTTTTCCTTCTGTGATGATATGGAACAAATTATGTCCAAGATGCCCGGCAAGATCAAGCGGAATAAAGGCATAACCAAACAGGATAAAGTTTTTCTTAATCGTATTAGGCATACCTAGTAAGGTTGCTAGCTTGGCTGCACCTAATAATAGTAAGATTGGAAGTGCCATTGAGATGATGAAGGCAATCGTAAAATTGACAACATAATTAGAGGTACCCGTTACAATAGATATTGTTTCGAGAATTTGTCCCCATATTTCAAGCATCGTAATGTTCTGCACAAACACAATCCCCATGATAACAGCTGCCAGTGAGGCATGCTCAAGCTTGGGATTTTTGAGACTCCAAAGCTCTTTTGTTGGAACACGTACATGTAACTTGATTGAATCATTCGGGCAATTTTTCACACAGTTTCCGCAAATATTGCATTCCGCACTCGAATCCATTGTACGAACAAACTGAAACATCGGGCACCCTTCCGCTTGTTCACTCCCCTTAAAGCAGCTTTGTGTCTTGCACGTTCTACAAATTTCAGCTGTTCCTCTTAGTTCTAACGCTCCCGATCGAGAGTAATTCCCAGCTAATCCTCCTAAAAAGCAAAGCGTTTTACAAAACGTTCTTCTTTCATAAAAGACGGATGTCGCCACCACCATTGTGACGAGTAGAAGCAGCAAATACCCTGATCCACGAGGTGACTCCACAATCCCCCATACATGATCGCTATATGTAATGGCAATAAAGAATAAGTCGATTAGCCATATCCCATATTTTCTTAAAAACTTCGGCATGGGCCTCTCACTGCCTACCATTTTTCGAATGATATCACTTAGCTTTCCAAATGGACAGATGGCGCACCAAAATCGACCCATGGCTATAAATAAGATCGGAATAATCGGCCACCACAACACCCATGTCATCGTTGTTCCAAAGTTGCGATGTGGATTCACCGTCCCTGCCACTAACTCAAACACGATAACAGAGAAGAAAACTAACACAATCCATTGAAAAATGCCTGGATACCATTTGCTTTTGATAAACTTCTTTATTATCGGAATCGACAATAAGTCGATAGACGATTTTTTATTTGTTAAGGCCATGTTTGTTTCCTCTCTTCCTAACTTTGTTCCAAATACCAATTAGAAGGAATCCGGCATTTACTGATGCAAAACTCGATAATACGATGTAGTTAGGACCGGTCTCTTCTCCGGTGAATGTACCATGTCCACCCTCTTCGTTATGAGAGCCGGAGTCATCGTGGCTATCTTCATCAATTGTGGTTTCAGAATGATTTTGGCTGCTATGATCGGATGTCGCATCTGATTCATGAGAGTCGTGTGAACTGGAACCCTCACTCTCATGAGTACTTTCTTCTATCTCATGAGAATCATGCGAATCCGTTACTTCCTCTTCGGTGTCTGAATGATCATGCTCGTTAGTGGAGAAGTCTTTTAGGTAGTTTTCTGTCTCTTGTTCCTCACCTTCATGTGCAAGTACCGCTGTGTGGGTGGTGAAAAATAGAAACAACAATGCTATAAGAGCGGATTTCCATTGCTTCATATAAAATGTTACCTCCGAAAGAATTTGATTGAGTACTTAGCTAAAATGTAATCGGAGGATATGCAGAATTTATGTAGATTGTTTGTAGAATTTAAGAACAGTAGATATGGTTTATCACTCCTCCTGTTGAGTTGGTTTCATCCTCCAGGTGGTTTGTTGTAAGTTTAATCAAGTTTGTTGCAACTTTGGCGTTATTTGTTGCAACTTTTTGGATTCGACATACATTTAGACAATTATCGACACTTTTCCCACATAGAAAAGGAGCCCTACCACAGTAGGAGCTCCTAGCAATCTAATTATATTTTTTCATAGATGAGAGTAGAGTAGCGCGTACAAATTTGAATGAGTGGTCCAATCATTAACATTATAATCACAGTTCCTAAACCAATCGGTCCGCCAACACTCCACGCAAAAGCTAAGCCAATACCTTCTAAAATGGTTCGAGATACATTTAGCGTAATATGAAATCGCTCACTTATAATAAGCATCGTACCATCATACGGCATGGTTGGAAATTTAGAGGTTAAATAGATTCCGATTCCAATTCCCGTAAGAACAATTCCAGCTAGGAATGCACCCCATTGCATTGTCCATACAGCCTCTCCAAGTTGTACATTCTTCAAAGTAACACCCATTTGAAAATCAATGATTACTCCCCATAAGAATACCGTAATTACTGATTCAAACTGAATTCGCTTCTTTGATAAGATGGAATTGAAAACTAAATAAAACGCCTGGATGAGCATAACCCAAATTCCAACGGTAAGGCCTAATTTATTAACAATTCCCACAAAAAATGCATCCCAAGGTCCTGCTCCTACACCAGACTTAATGATTAATCCTACTCCTAAACACGCGATCACTAACCCAATAAAAAAGAAGGATGTTTTCTTTAACATCACTGGTCCTCCATAACCTACTCTCATCCGTAATTATCCGGTGTAGAAAGAGGTAAATTAATTTTTTCCATAGGAAAAGCTCTGGAACGATATGCCCCAGAGCATTTCATATCGTGCTTTTATGCTTCAACTTTCGTGAAGAATTGTGGTAAATGCTCTTTGTGAGCTTCTAACATTTCATCAACGATTTGCTTAGCAAGCTTATCAGATTGCACAAGCGGGTTAATCGTTAAAGCAAGAACGGCTTTCTTGTAGTCTCCTGTTACTGCTGCTTCTGCTGCCACTCTTTCGAAAGACTTGATTTGTTGTACAAGTCCTCTTACTGCTACTGGAAGATCTCCTACAGCGATTGGCTTAGGACCTTCTTTTGTAATAATGCAGTTCACTTCTACAGCTGAATCATCCTCAATGCTAGCGATAGCTCCGTTGTTACGAGTGTTGACTGGTTGGATATCACGCTTGTCATTGTAAATGGAGTTAATTAAGTTACATGCTGCATCACTGTAGTATGCTCCTCCACGTTTTTCTAATTGTGGTGGCTTGATGTCTAGGTTTGGATCTTTATACAGCTCGAATAAATCTTTTTCTAAACGTTGAACGACTTCAGCACGTGTTCCTTCTGCTTCAGCTTTTTCAAGTTCTTCTTGAAGCATTTCATTTGTTTTGTAGTAGTAACGGTGGTATCCACATGGAATAACCCCTACACCTTTGATGAAGTCAGGCTCCCATGAAAGACCAGAAATGTTTTTCATTGTCATAGCATTTTCAGGATTAGCCATTTCTTCGATTACTTGATCCATTACACTCTTGCCATCAAGGTATACATTTAGTCCATATACCATATGGTTTAGACCAGCGAAGTCAACGTGTACGCGCTCAGGCTCAACCTTCAATGCTTTTGCAATACCCATTCTCATACCGATCGGAACATTACATAATCCAACTACTTTTTTAATATTGCTGTAGCGTAGTACCGCTTCTGTTACCATACCAGCTGGATTTGTGAAGTTGATTAACCATGCGTTCGGGCAAAGCTCTTCAATATCCTTACAAATATCAAGGATAACAGGAATCGTACGAAGACCTTTGAAAAGTCCACCAGGACCGTTCGTTTCTTGGCCAATCACATTATATTTTAATGGAATTCTTTCATCCTTCGCACGAGCGTCAAGTAGACCTACGCGGAATTGAGTCGTAACGAAATCTGCACCTTTTAAAGCTTCTCTTCTATCTAGTGTTAAGTGAACCTCCATTGGAACACCAGCTTTCGCAACCATACGCTTAGCAAGGTTTCCAACGATTTCTAATTTTTCTTTCCCAGCTTCTATATCAACCAACCAAAGTTCTCTAACAGGTAGCTCTTCATATCTTTTAATAAATCCTTCGATTAATTCTGGAGTATAACTTGAACCTCCGCCAATAGTGACGATCTTAATTCCTTTACTCATTGTTCATCCTCCTAAAAAGTACTGATTTACTAACACCTATTTTAGAGTGGAAATGAACTTTTGGATATAGTTTTGGAAGCGTTTGATTTGTTTCACAAGAAAAGGCATTTGTTCCATAAAAATAACACTGTGTTTCTCTCATAGTGTATAATAACTAAAGTGAAGAAAAGCGGGAACATGTAAGGGAGAGAAGGCTTTGTTTACGAATGAGGTAATTGCAACATTCAACGAACTAGAGATGCTACTTTACAACTACATAACACAAAATAAAGAGAAAGTGGTCTACATGCGAATCCGCGATCTAGCAGATGAAACCCATGTATCCACCTCAACGATCATGCGTTTTTGCAGGAAATTAAATTGTGAAGGATTTACCGAGTTTAAAGTAAAACTGAAGCTATTAATTGATGAAAAAAATGAGCCAAGCATAAAAAGCAGCCAGCATGTGTTAGCAGAGTTTTTTGAACGAACGCAAAATGAAAAATTCACTTCAAAATTAGAGGAAGCTGCAGAGGTCATTGCCAACGCAGATAGCGTAATTTTTATCGGGATTGGTAGTTCAGGGATTCTCGCCGAGTACGGAGCAAGATATTTTTCAAGTTTAGGGAAGTTCTCCATGTATATTAAAGATCCATTTATGCCGATTCACGCAAACTTAAATAATAGTATCACCATTGCCCTTTCTGTTTCAGGTGAAGGGAACTACACCATCTCTCATATCCACCAGTTAAAAGGAAAAGGAAGCAAAATTATAAGCATAACCAACAATCGTCAATCCACAATTGCCAAACTGGCTGATGTGAATATTTCTTATTACGTCTCTGAAGAATTTGTAGACCACTCAAATGTAACAACACAAATTCCCGTAATCTATATATTAGAAGAAACTGCTCGACTGGTATATGAGTTGGGTAGGAAAAAGAACTACGAAGAAACCCCTCCTATGCAATAAGTGACCATAGAAGAGCTCCGAGCAAAAAGCTCGGAGCGTTTTTTATATTATCTTCTTAAAGGAAAGTCCCCTCCATTAGAACCTCAACTAAAAAGTGCATGAACCCTCTTGGATAAACACACGCATTAAAATAATTACCACCTCGAACATATTGTGTACTATTCTCTGTTTCTGCCAAAACTTTATTGTATACAGAATTTTCAATATGTTAAAGTTGAAGAGATTGAAAGAAAATAAAGACAAATAAAGGAACTGAGGTGAGAACTTGAATAGCAATATGAACCAATTATTTGAAAAGCAAAAGAGTGCTCATGTGCTGTATGCCTATAATGGAATAGAGGAATACATTAAACAGGTTGTGAGCTTTATCCAACACGGGATTTCGGTGGGAGAATACGTTATTCTTATAGAAAATGACCGTGTCTACCCAATTATACAAAAAGAACTGAGCAAACGGTTAAATAATGACCAATTGGAGTTTGTTCATCGTGTAAACAACTACGATTTTTATTATTCAAGTGGAAGCTACCATCCTCCAGCAATCACTGAGTATTTTAATAACATGGTACAGCCATATGTAGAAAATAAAATCTCATTTCGATCATGGGCACATGTTGAGTGGTCCAGTATGAAAGATCCGCTTCATTTGATAGAGGACTTTGAGAAAATTGTAGACGAAGCTGTTAATACAATTTCGTTTCCACTAATTTGTGCGTATGCAGGAGAGAGAATGCCAGATTACCTTACTACTATATTAATGGAAACTCATCCATACGTCCTATTTAAAGATGATATCATTATCTCCGAACAATACCAGCCAATAAAGGATATATACAAAAAAGAGCGTTAATCCTCTTGGATCAACCCCCTTTAATATTACAAGACAATTGCTATTTAGCTTTTTATGACTTTACGATTATTTAGAGATTGAACTGGACGATGATCGTCAGGAAAAATCTGTCGAAATGCTTCGATTTGTTCTTTTGACATTTCAATCGGCATTTCAAAAATGGTCCATTTTACCTCTTCTGTACAAGGAGGGGTTGTTAATGAACCCTCATAGTGAAACGCAGTTTGATCTTCAGGTAGCAACGCTTTTAAATCAACTGGTTCATTAATGGCGATATCTTTATCTGTTTCCTCACTCGGTAAGATATCCCAGATAGCAGCCAAGTTTTTATTTTCTTCACCTTCCTGAATCATCACTCCAAGGACAGCAATCCTTCCATCTGCATCTTTATGTACAAGGTGTAGCTCCATTTCATAATTTTTACCGTTAAATTCATGCTCACTTGGAGTATGGAAATGGAATTGAGCAAGCTTATACTCCTTCCCCTCAATAAGAATGCTGTTACTGCCACTCGCAGCATTTGCCTGTACAGTATGGCCATTGTTCATGAGCGAAAATGACGTTGGCTCATAATTGATTTGAAGGTCTTCTTCACCCTCTTCAGTTTCAACTTGCGAAAATTCAATGTTAATTGGCGATTGTTCACTACCATTTACACAGGCAATGTTAGCGGGATCTAATTCCCCCCAGTGATCGGGGCTAGTTTCCCCCTCATATGACCAATGAGCAGAATCATTTTCAGTTGTTTTTGTGTTCTTATCAGTTACCTGCTCCTCTTTTGATTGGGTAGTTGTTACAGTCTGTTGTGAACAAGCTCCAACTGCAGAAATTAACATCATAGCTAAAATTGGATAAACGAGTATCTTTTTCATATCTGTGTCTTTCCCCATTTCTGTTTTAAAAAAAACTATACAAATAAGATACTAAATATCCAATAAAATACATATACCCAATTTCATGGTGCAACGCTTACATTGTGAAAATTGGGTGAATTTTACTATCTGAATTTTTAAAGGAATTCTCGATATTTGAAGTAGAGTGATGAGTACAGGGGAATAACATGGAAAAAGTAAACTTATGTCGTCCTGCTTCTCCTAATTTTTCAATGCTCAAAATTATTTTTATAATAAAAAACCGTAGAGATTCTCTACAGTTCTTATCATTTCATTATAACTAATTAAATAGCTAGAAGATGTTAGGTCCAAAAATTCGTAATTGTGAAGCACCCTTTTTACGAACCTGTTCACGGGAACTTGAATCATCATTTATGGTTTTTCTCATCTTACTGTTACCACCAGTAAGCTCCTCCATTTTTTTTACTGCTGTTTCAAATTCTGATTGGGACAGTTGTTTTGTTGCAAGAAGGGAACATAATACGGCGTAAGCAATAGGTCTTGTATCTACATCAATATTCACATGTACATCGACATCTGAGTTACCGCTATATCCAATGCTTGCCTGATTACTATCTATGTCTGAACTCCCCTTATTACGAAACTGGTAGACATTCCTCTTGCTGTTCCATTCTGGATTTTCAATCATTGTCTACCCTCCTTTGTAAAATAGACAAGATTGGAATATCCAATCTTGTCTTATTCTCAACTAATCTTGTTCAACATCCAGCTCAACATCTTGGTCATTGTCTTGATCCTGTTCTGAATCTGCATTCGCTCTAGAACGAGAGCGAACACGCGCATTTGAATCAGAGTCAACGTCAATGTCCAGGTCAATTCTTGCATTTCCTGAATTAATAATTTTAGCAACGTTCGTATTCTTATCAACATTTTTTACATCATTTTCGTTTTGCACATCTGTTCTTAATTCATTATCATTTTCAAAATCAAACTCTACATTTGAATCAGATCTGCTATCGCTGTCGGAACGACTTCTACTGTTACTATTCACCCCCCTGCTTTCTTCATTGTTACTACCACGTCTTGGAAACCAAATATTACCCATTCCATCTTCCTCCTAATATTTTTCTCATGATTAATATATTAATTAATCTCAAAGATGCATGGACAAGCACCCTAGGACAAGCGTGGAATTTTTATCTGTTCCATGGCAAATATAAATAAAAAGGAGTATCCCTTTTTCGAGATACTCCTTCTACTCACTTAATTAATGTTAGCTAGCCTTTCTAATTCTAGGGGTTCAACGTGTACATGAACATTATATACTTCATGCTTGATCTTAAGTTCATTTTCAACCCTTGTAGAGATGTGATGAGCTTCCTGTAGACTAAGGTCCGAGCGAACCAAAATTACAGCATCCACCACTTGATTGTTCCCATAATTTCTAGCTTTAATATCTTTAACTTCTTTCACTCCTTGAGTGTTAAGAATGGTTTCCTTATAAGTCATAATCTCCTCTTCGTCAAATCCGTCAGTTAAGTGATGAGAAGCCTCTCTAAAGATTTCCCATGCAGTTTTACAAATTATTACACCGACAAGAACAGCTGTTAAGGGATCTAACCATGGAAGATTTAATTGTGCACCCAATATACCAACTACAGTTCCTATACTTACTAAGGCATCTGATAAGTTATCTTTAGCAGCCGCCATAACAGAGTGACTTTTGATTTCCCTTGCTAGATTTCTATTATAGCGATAAACAAAATACATAACGATGGCAGAGAATAAGCCAATCCATGCAGAAATTAAATTAGGGGACTCATGACTACTAATAACAAACGTATGAATCGCCTCATAAACAACATTTACCCCCACAGCAGCCATTATAAATGATGCAACCATGGAAGCAACTGTTTCTGCTTTCCAATGCCCGTATCGATGGTTTCTATCAGCCGGCTTCTGTGCATATTTCAAACCGATTAATACAGCCATAGAAGCGACAATATCTGTTCCGTTATTAAGACCGTCTGCCCTTAATGCTTCTGAACCTGACCATAGACCAACCACTACCTTAAGTATTGATAAGATTATATAAGTAATAATACTAATAATTGCCCCTGTTTCTCCACGTTTGAGGTCTCTATATTTTTCTTCCTCCAAAAAAACTACCTCCCTTACCAAGCCAATCTATATTAGCAAAGTAAATTCGTGTGGGTCTACAGCAACCTTTTTTGAATGATAAACAAATCTAACCTAGGGATAACTATGTTTTGCAAGGTAAAAACTAATGTATTAATCAAAAGAGTTGAACATTCATATTTGTAAAAATACTAGATTACTTTATTTTCCTAAAATAAGAAAAGCTGCATCAATAATAAAAGGCACTAATCCTTTTAGACCAGCACCTCCGTTTACTACCCTATGTACAAGTCATCCACTTTGAAATGATAGCATCAACTATTTAACATCTAATTTTTTTATTAGTCCTACCAGACCTCTAATTAAAAACAATGTAAAATTCACACTGACAAACGTGTGGAAGGGTGACCATTTTTTCCACTTAAACAAACTTGTGTTTTTTTCAAAGAACCATTGGCCCAAACTCATTGGAACACTAAAAATTAAGCTTTTTAAAAGGATCTTAGGTAGCTTATCATGATAGCTTAGCTTTACCCATATAACACTTAAAAGAGGAAAAAACAGCATATCATAAACAATGTTTGTTTTAAAAATCTTAGGGAATGGACGGACAGGATATTCTACCTTATTAGTTCCAACTACATATGCATCCAATAAAGTTGCTATCACACCTTTAGAGAAAAAAACTACTAGGTTTTCTCTCATGCTTCTTCCAAAAAATAAAAAAGGAACCGAAATAGTACACATTGTCGTTAATAATTTTAGTAATTTTTTCTCCATGCCAAAGCATCCTTTACAAAAATGAATTTTAGATATTACTAAATTCTCCCCTTATTGAAAAAACTATTCACTTAATATGTATAGCCTCTATTGGATTCCGATGAATATTGGAATTGTAATTGAGTAATTCTAAATATTTGTTATAGACTATTGTTATTATCTACTTGTCAAAAAAGAGGTGAAAAAGATAACGTACCTATTATTAATGATTGGCTTTGCATTACTGATCAAAGGGGCAGACTTTTTTGTCGAAGGTGCATCAAGAATCGCGCAGGCACTTCACGTTTCTCCTTTATTAATCGGCCTAACTATTGTCGCTTTCGGGACAAGTTCTCCAGAAGCTACGGTGAGTATTGTTGCAGCTCTTGAAGAAAATGCTGGGGTCGCCATTGGAAACGTAGTCGGAAGCAATATTTTCAACATTACTTTTGTGGTAGGTTTAACGGCACTTTTATCTCCGTTAAAAGTTGAAAGTGAAACCATTCGGAAGGAAATTCCCTTTACTTTATTAGCAAGTACTGCCTTATTAATCTTAATAAGTGATATAAGTCTTCAATCATTAAGCGCTAATTTTATTACAAGAGGGGACGGATTCATCTTCTTACTTTTCTTCGCTATCTTCTTGTACTATATCTTTGAGGTGGCTAGACATAGTCGAGATAGAATTAAGGAAGAAAATGCAGCAGTCGAGGAACCTTCTTGGGGAAAGAATATCTTCTTTACAATCGGAGGTCTTGCAGCCATTATTTTTGGTGGTGATTTAACGGTTAACAGTGCAACTGAAATTGCTTACTCCTTTGGGATGAGTGAGACATTGGTCGGATTAACCATCGTTGCAGTTGGAACATCATTACCGGAACTTATTACTTCCGTAACAGCAGCCATAAAAAAACAAAGTGAAATTGCACTTGGAAACATTGTTGGAAGTAATATCTTTAACATCCTATTTGTTCTCGGAGCTGCATCAGTTATTTCTCCGCTTGCTGTTGATTCAAAAATCCTTGTTGATGTAGTGCTCATGATTATCCTTACAATAGTGCTTCTTCTTTTCTCTAGGTCAAACTCTCAAATTGGAAAGGTTGAAGGCGTCATTCTAGCTATTGCTTATATCATATATATGATCTATATCATATTAAGGGATTAAATGAGATTTCTTAAGGACATGGTAGGAGCGAGATCTATGCCTATTATTATTTTTATATAAAATACAAGTACAACAAAAGAGAGTAGTCAAAATGACTACTCTCTTTTGTCAGGTGCCTGGCGACGTCCTACTCTCACAGAGGGAAACCCTCAACTACCATTGGCGCTGAAAAGCTTAACTTCCGTGTTCGGTATGGGAACGGGTGTGACCTTTTCGCTATCGCCACTAGACCAGTATT
>NZ_JBPCCH010000039.1:0-16301 GCF_050971805.1 Robertmurraya mesotrionivorans
TATTAGCCCCGGTTTCCCGGAGTTATCCCAGTCTCATAGGCAGGTTGCCCACGTGTTACTCACCCGTCCGCCGCTAACCTTTGGGAGCAAGCTCCCAAAGATCCGCTCGACTTGCATGTATTAGGCACGCCGCCAGCGTTCGTCCTGAGCCAGGATCAAACTCTCCAATAAAGAGTAAGATTAGCTCTTAAAGTTAAAACGTTGGCTAGTGTATATTTCAACACTATCATTTTTGTTGACGTATGATTTGTTTAGTTTTCAAAGAACAATCACTGTCGCTCGTAGGCGACTTAATTAGAATATCACTTCCACTTCGTAATGTCAATAACTTTTTTAAGTTATTTTTTCATTACCTCGTGGCGACTTAAACAATAATATCACCATTCAACTATCTGGTCAACAGCAAAAATGTATTTTTTTATTTTTCATGTTCAAAAAAAATAAATCACCTTTAAGTGATTTATTTCTTCGGCTTATAAAATCCATAGTTGAACCGCCACTAAAGCTACCAATCCAGGTAGACCTAAAAAGCCTGATATAGCAGAAGTCATTAAATTGATAGGCACATGTATATTAAACTGATTCCCAAACGCGTTAAGGAAGAATAGAAATAATGCTCCTATCAATATTTTGATTAAGCCTTGTCCTATTGTACGAATTGGTTTCAACGGTGTGCCCATCAGTAGTAATAAAACAATTAGTCCACCAAGAACAGAAATAACAATTACCGGCTCCACAGTTTGATCCCCCTCTTATCACTTGTAGTAACAATATATGTACAAGCTAAAAGAAAAAGAACGTGGCTTATTTATTTACTTACCGGTCTATCTTAATATTTCTATGCTTAGCTTCTTTAAAGAGGAAAAAGTACTTAGCTTCAGCAATTTTCGTCTGACAAATAATATCTTCTGAGGGATCGAAGCTTTTGTTTAACAACGTCTTCTGATTATTCCAGCTTGTTTTAAGCTGCTCCATTTGAGAAATAAGTTGATCATTAAATTCTTTTCTTAACCAACCTTTACGTCGAAAAAACATATTCATTCCCCACTTTATACTTCTCTTCTTCCTTCAAGTGCTTTCGATAACGTGACTTCATCTGCATATTCCAAATCCCCACCTACTGGTAGACCATGAGCAATACGAGTGATCTTGATGCCAGTTGGCTTAAGTAAGCGTGAAATATACATAGCAGTTGCTTCACCCTCAATATTTGGGTTTGTTGCTAGTATAATCTCCTGAACTTCTTCATCTTGTAGTCTTTTTAATAAATCAGGAATATTAATATCTTCTGGTCCAATACCATCCATTGGTGATATCGCTCCATGAAGTACATGATAAAGACCGCTGTACTCCTTCATTTTTTCCATAGCAATAACATCTTTTGGATCTTGCACAACACAAATGATTCTTCGATCTCGTCTTTGATCCTCACAAATATAGCAAGGATCTTGATCGGTTATATGTCCACAAACAGAACAATAACTTAAATTTCTTTTCGCGTTTACAAGTGCCTTTGCAAAATCAAGGACTGTGTCTTCCTTCATACTAAGCACAAAAAACGCCAGTCGAGCAGCCGTTTTCGGACCGATTCCTGGCAGTTTCATAAAGCTGTCTATGAGCTTTGAGATTGGTTCAGGATAATGCATTTTTTACCCCCCTAATTAGAACATTCCAGGAAGGTTCATTCCTTTAGTGAATTGTCCCATCGTATTATTCGTTAGTTCTTCCGCCTTCTTTAGGGCATCGTTTGTAGCAGCAAGCACTAAATCTTGAAGCATATCGATATCTTCTGGATCTACTACTTCTTCCTTAATATTTACTTCAAGAACTTCTTTGTGTCCGGAAACAATGACCGTTACCATTCCCCCACCAGCAGTTCCTTCAATTCTCTTTTCTCCTAGCTCCTCTTGAGCTTGAGCCATTTTCTTTTGCATTTTTTGCATTTGTTTCATCATATTTTGCATATTACCCATTCCACGCATCTTTTTCATCCTCCATATAATTTATTCTTTAATTTCAACTAATTCGCTTCCAAAAAGTTTGATAGCTTCTGAAACAACTGGGTCTTCTTCATTCTCTTTCACTACATCCCCTTGATCAGATTCCCCATCACGGTTTGTTTTAATAAATCCAGCACGGATCGTCTGCCATTGTTCCTCAGGGACTCCGACAACGGATAAACGGCGCCCTATTAATTCTTGGGTTAAGTCGGATAAGACTGTTAAGAATCGATCGTTATCCATAGCCATTTGACAATGAATCTCATATTTAAAACTAATCACCAATGCGGTTGTTGAAGCTGCTACTGGTTCTGCCTCGTTTAGTAATGCCGCTTGTGATCTCATTTGATTATATACAAGTTTCCCTAACAATTCTCCCCATTTGCTTTTCACAAGTGTTAAATCAGGTTTTGTAGCATTCTTCAGGATCTCATTTATTTTCCCTGTTGGTGCCTGGAACCCTCTTCGTGAGGTACGAGCCGGTTTTGCTTGACTCGTAGTATTAGCAGCTTGATCACTCGTTACCGCAATACCATTTTTTCTTAGATCTGATAGTTGTTCCTCAAGGCTAGATATTTTACTCAACAAAGAATCAATCTCAGTAGAACTAATTTGTTTACCATTATCCCTAACTTTCATTTGGCAAAGTTTCACTACTGCTACTTCTAAAAATATGCGAGGATGGTTTGTCCAGCGCATCTCCTGTTGAGATTTATTTAATGTCTCAATAATTTGATAGATATCTTCTTGATTAACAGCTTCCGCTAATTGCTTAAATTCTTCATCAAGTAATACTCGTTCGAATGATTCCTCTAAATTTGGCGCGGCCTTGAAAAGAAGCATATCACGGTAATAAAGGATAAAGTCCTCAATAAATCTTGACGGATCCTTACCTAAAAACAATAACTCCTCTAACGCTTCCAATGCTTTTGCTGCATCTCTTTCTTTTATGGCTGTAGCCAACTGGTTTAACAACCCTTGAGATACTGAACCTGTAACTGTTAATGCATCTTCTACTGTTACTTCATCACGGCTAAAGGAAATGGCCTGATCAAGTAAACTAAGCGCATCACGCATTCCACCTTCTGCGGCTCTCGCAACGACTTGTAGCGCTTTTTCCTCATAACGAACACCTGTTTCATCTACAATTGTCTTCATTCGATTGACAATCGAATGAGCAGATATTCTTTTAAAATCAAACCGCTGACATCTTGAGATGATGGTAAGTGGGATTTTATGCGGTTCTGTTGTCGCTAAAATAAAGATGACATGTCTTGGCGGTTCCTCCAAAGTCTTAAGTAATGCATTAAAAGCTCCGATAGAAAGCATATGGACTTCATCAACGATATAGACCTTGTACTTCACAGAACTTGGAGCAAATTTTACTTTGTCTCTTATATCCCTTATTTCCTCGACCCCATTGTTAGAAGCTGCATCTATTTCAATGACATCTGGAATCGACCCATCCGTAATACCTAAGCAAGCAGGACACGCATTACATGGTTCGTTTGCGGGCGAATTTTCACAGTTAACCGCTTTTGCAAAAATCTTTGCCGCACTTGTTTTCCCAGTTCCTCTCGGTCCAGAAAACAAGTAAGCATGTGAGATTTTCTGCTGAAGCAGGGCGTTTTGCAAAGTCTTTGTTACATGTTCTTGTCCAACGACATCAATAAATGTTTGAGGACGCCAAACACGATATAGAGCTTGATAAGCCACAGACAAGCCCCCTCCTATATATGGTCTTTTTTATTATAACGTAAAGAAAATCCTTTTTACAAAGGCTGTTTAAGAAATCTTTACCTATATATGCAAAAAACTCACCTCTTGTAGAAGAGATGAGTTTGCTATTATCATTTAACTGCCGTGCACCTTCCGTCGACTGGCGCCCATAAGCGTTACTTAAGTAGTTAGCTCGGCCCAGGCAACCCCGCGGCACATGGGAGCGTCCACTTAATGCTGCTTCCTTCCGGACCTGACATGGTTCATGGATTCCCATTGCGCAGGACCCGGGCGTCAACACCACTTGCTTAAGGCAGACCCTACAGGCAACCAGCCTCGGGAAGGGATTCAGTCTCGCTAGAGCGGATTGCGAGTACAGGGCACCGCTACCTCCCCACCTAGCACGGCAAAATTGAAACCTAATTTAAGTGCATCACTGACGACGCATAATTTAGTATACTTTCTTTCCTGCTAAAAATCAATGTTTTACAACTGTAAATTACTGTAAGTTATCTTTTACAGCATTTCTTTTCTTTTTTTCTTCTTTCTTCTTTAGCCGAATACTTCGAAAAAAACTACTTAATAGCTCGCCACATTCCTTTTCTAGCACACCAGAGCACACTTCACTTTGATGATTAAATCTTTCGTCGGCTAATAAGTTCATAAATGTTCCGGCACATCCACCTTTTGGGTCACTTGCTCCAAACACAACCTTTTCTACTCGTGACATAATGATTGCTCCAGCACACATCGGACATGGCTCCAACGTTACATATAGAGTTGCCCCTTCAAGTCTCCATGTCCCTAATTTTTCACAAGCTTTTTCTATGGCAAGCAATTCTGCATGAGCAACCGCACTCTGTCTTGTTTCTCGCAGATTATGGGCTCTTGCCACAATTTGATCATTGATGACGATCACAGCTCCTATTGGTACTTCCTGCAGCTGCTCTGCCTTTTTCGCTTCCTTTATTGCTTCCAGCATATATGTTTCATCATTCATTTGCACTTATAAAATCCTTTCATTCATTTTATCCATCATCTCCAAATGTATAGAAAAATACAACCTTCACACGCTAAAGAAGAAAAAAGGAAGTGAGGATCGTTCATGGGCATATTTGAAAATACGAGTCAAACAGCACTTTTAATTATTGATATGATAAATAACTTTGACTTCAGCAATGGTGAAGTGCTAGCAAAGAAAACTTTACCCATTGCTAAAAATATTCAAAAACTAAAGGAACAGTTTACTAAAGAAAAGCTGCCCATTATTTATATAAATGACCATTATAATCTTTGGCAAGCAGATGTTACACGTATCATTAATCATTGTGAAAACTCCTTAAGCAAAGAAATTATTAAAATCATTCAACCGAAACCAGACGACCTTTTTCTTATTAAACCGAAGCATTCTGCTTTTTTCGGTACCGCTCTAAACACTCTACTCCATCAGCTGAATGTACGTTCTCTTGTCATCACAGGAATTGCTGGAAACATATGTGTACTTTTTACTGCAAATGATGCATATATGAGGGAATATTCCATACATGTTCCTCACAATGCAATCACTTCTGCTGATGACCAGGACAATGAGTACTCATTAAAAATGATCAAAAATGTTTTAAAAGGCAAGATTGATCCTATATAAGAATTATGTAACATGAATGACCCTTTTCCCTCATAAGATGGTGATAGCGTTCAATATCACTATTTGGAGTGAACACCATTATTCTTATGGTTTGCTCGATTCATCTAGGAGGGAAAAACATGCAAATTCATGTCGTGCAGCCAAACCAATCACTTTACGGAATTGCTCAAGCATATTCCACAACGGTAGATGATTTAATTGAAGCAAATGAAACACCTAATCCCAATGACTTGGTTATTGGGCAAACATTAGTTATCCCCATCGTTGGCAGCTTCTATTGGGTACAATCTGGTGACAGCCTCTGGTCCATAGCACAGAAATTTGGAATCTCTTATCAACAGCTCGCTCAAGTAAACCGCCTTTCTCTCACTCAACCATTACGTATTGGTTTTAGATTATATATCCCACGGAGAGCAAGAAGGAATGCAGAATTTAATGCCTATGTGGAGCCAAGAGGAACGACAGTTGTACCAGTCCTTGAGGAAAGTGCACGAGAAGCAGCACCTTATTTAACTTACTTAGCTCCTTTCAGCTTCCAAGCTTTAAGAGACGGATCTCTAAAAGAACCACTGTTAAATAACTTTCCTGCCATTGCAAGGGCCAATAACAATGTACTCATGATGGTCATAACGAATCAAGAAAATGATCAATTCAATGCTGAATTAGGAAGAATCCTATTAAATGATATCCCTATCCAGGATCGATTTTTGAATAATATTGTAGCAACCGCTAAAAAGTATAATTTCAGAGACATACATTTTGATTTTGAATTCTTGCGCCCGGCAGACCGCGAGGCATACAATCGTTTTTTACGGAAAGCAAAGGCTCGTTTCCAAGCTGAGGGGTGGCTGCTCTCAACGGCTTTAGCCCCGAAAACAAGCCGTGAGCAAAAAGGGGAATGGTATGAGGCTCATGATTACCGAGCCCATGGAGAAATTGTTGACTTTGTTGTTATTATGACCTATGAATGGGGCTATAGCGGTGGTCCAGCAATGGCTGTGTCCCCTATTGGACCTGTAAGAAAGGTAATTGAATATGCTTTAACAGAAATGCCTGCTTCCAAGATCATGATGGGACAGAATTTATATGGTTATGATTGGACGCTTCCCTTCGTCCAAGGAACGGTAGCAAGAGCTGTAAGTCCTCAGCAAGCGATCCAACTTGCCGCAACGAATAATGTTGCCATTCAGTATGATACAACCGCTCAAGCACCTTTTTTTAGATACAGGGACCAAGAAGGTAAGCAGCACGAAGTTTGGTTTGAAGACGCCCGTTCAATTCAAGCAAAATTCAACTTGATTAAAGAGTTAAACCTTCGTGGAATGAGCTACTGGAAGCTTGGACTCGCATTTCCACAAAACTGGTTACTCATTGTAGAGAATTTTGACGTTGTAAAAAGGTAAGCGTAACGATAGCAGCTATTATAGCTGCTATTTTTTTACTAATATTTTCAATATGGGAAACAAGAAATAATTCCATATTCCTATCAGACCTATATGTGATAAAATGGACTTTGTCTCATTTTAATATAGACGGAAATACCACCTTAGGAGAAGGAGCAGTAAGGAGGACAAGCCATGGGGGAAACGCCTTTTATCACGGTAGAGGGGCCAATTGGTGTGGGCAAAACATCATTAGCCAAGGTGATTTCTGATCACTTCCAATTTGCATTACTTCGGGAGATCGTTGATGAAAACCCATTTTTAGGGAAGTTTTATGAAAACATTGAAGAATGGAGCTTTCAAACCGAGATGTTTTTCTTATGTAACCGATACAAGCAACTCGGAGACATTCAGAAGTTATATCTTACCAAAAACGAGCCGGTCGTAGCCGATTATCATATATTTAAAAACCTTATTTTTGCTCAGCGTACACTAAGTACCGAAGAGTATGATAAGTATTTTAATATTTATCAAATATTAACTAGAGATATGCCAAAGCCAAACGTCATCATTTACTTACATGCTAGTTTAGATACTCTTTTATCTCGAATAAAAATACGCGGTCGGGAAATTGAGAAGAATATAAGCCCTCTTTATCTTGAGCAATTATCTATTGATTATGATCATGCAATAAGTGAGTTTGAAAAATTGCATCCTGAAATACCTGTTCTACGATTTAGTGGAGACGAGCTAGACTTTGTAAAAAACAAGAGTGACCTAGACAGGATTATCAACCAATTAACAACATCGTTAGAAAAAGGAGTATGTAATCATGAACCTTCGAACTAAATACGGAATACCTGCTAACTCAGTTATTACGATTGCAGGGACAGTGGGAGTTGGGAAGTCTACGATGACGAACGCTCTTGCTAATGCGCTTGATTTTCGTACCTCCTTTGAAAAAGTAGATACGAATCCTTACTTAGATAAATTTTATGCTGACTTTACTAGATGGAGCTTTCACTTGCAAGTATACTTCCTTGCAGAGCGATTTAAAGAACAAAAGCGTATCTTCGAATATGGTGGAGGATTTATTCAAGACCGTTCAATTTATGAAGATACGGGCATTTTTGCAAAAATGCATTTTGAAAAAGGAACGATGTCCAAGGTAGATTACGAAACATACACGAGCCTTTTTGAGGCAATGGTCATGACACCGTATTTCCCTCATCCAGATCTACTTATTTATCTAGAGGGATCCATTGATGACATCATTGGTAGAATTAAAGAGCGTGGACGTCCAATGGAACAGCAAACGCCAATTAATTATTGGAATGAAATGCATCAACGTTATGAAGATTGGATTAACTCATTCTCGGCATGTCCAGTGTTACGAATTAATATTAATGAATATGACATTAAGGATGACGAAACTTCAATTGAACCAGTGATTGAACGTATTTCCAATCATATAAAGCAAACACAATTATTAAAAAGATAATCGCTGAGTTTTCAGCGATTTTTTTACAGATAAATTTAATAGACGCAAAAAAACCACTGTGAGTCACAGTGGTTTTCAATCTCCATTTTATGCGCAATGGTTCATTTCAATTAGATGGAGGAGGTAGAGGGATTCGAACCCCCGCGCGGTTTGACCCGCCTGTCGGTTTTCAAGACCGATCCCTTCAGCCGGACTTGGGTATACCTCCGTATCTCATCGACAAGGTATAATATAGCATGTACCAAAAACGAAGTCAACTATTTTTCAAAAAATATCAAGCGGATGTTTCCACCCGCTTAACTTATAACCGTTAGCCTTATTTTATCACTTCGCGGTTCCCCATATACGGACGTAACACTTCCGGAATGACGACACTACCATCAGCTTGCTGGAAGTTTTCTAGGATTGCTGCAACGGTACGGCCAATTGCTAACCCTGAACCATTAAGTGTATGAACGGCCTCTGGCTTTCCTTTCGGTTCACGTCTAAAGCGAATATTGGCTCGGCGTGCTTGGAAGCTCTCAAAGTTACTACAAGAAGAAATCTCACGGTAGGTTTCATAACTCGGAATCCAAACTTCAATATCGTATTTCTTCGCTGCAGTAAAGCCAAGATCTCCAGTACACATGCTTAATACACGATACGGAAGGCCCAAAAGCTGTAATACCTTTTCCGCATGACCTGTTAATTTTTCAAGCTCTTCGTATGAATCCTCAGGCTTAACGAACTTCACAAGCTCCACTTTGTTAAACTGATGCTGGCGAATCAAGCCTCTTGTATCTCTACCAGCAGATCCGGCTTCAGAGCGGAAGCAAGCACTAAAGGCTGCATAGTTAATTGGTAAATCCTCACCGCTTAAAATTTCATCACGATGTAAATTCGTTACTGGAACTTCTGCTGTTGGTATTAAGAAAAAATCTTCACTTTCAATTCGGAAGGCATCCTCTTCAAATTTCGGAAGTTGTCCTGTTCCAGTCATGCTGGCACGGTTTACAATGTACGGAGGTAGAACCTCTTCATAACCATGCTCTTCTGTGTGCAAATCTAGCATAAAGTTAAACAGTGCACGCTCTAACTTAGCACCTAATCCCTTATAGAAAACGAAACGACTTCCCGTAACTTTGCCCGCTCGCTCGAAGTCTACAATTCCTAGACCATCCGCTACATCCCAATGTGGCTTCGGCTCAAAGTCAAAGTTAGGAATCTCTCCCCAATTACGAATTTCTATATTATCATCCTCTGTTTCACCAACAGGGACACTTTCATGCGGGATATTTGGAATGCTTAGTAGAAGCTTCTCCAATGTTTCCTCAACATCACGTAACTGATCATCTAAACCTTTAATTTTATCTCCTACTTCTTTCATCTCAGCAATTAATTGGTCTGCATCCTTCTTTTCTCTCTTAAGCACCGCCACTTGTTGAGAAACTTCGTTACGCTTACTTTTCAATTGCTCTACTTCTAAAATTAACTCTCTACGTGTACGATCCAGTTCTTCGAATTTACTTAGATCCGTTAAATCTTCTCCACGATGTTGAAGCTTTTCCTTTACTTCTTCAAAATTAGCACGTAAAAATTTCAAATCTAACATATTGATTCCTCCTTTATCATTTTCAGCAAACAAAAAACTCCCGTCCCTATAAAAGGGACGAGAGTTACCCGCGTTGCCACCCTAGTTGAAGGTATCATTCACCTTCCACCTTAAATAAATAACGGTTTTTAACCGGAAGTACTTACTCACACTATATGCTTTCCATACTTCACTCAAGGATGGATTCACAAGCACCATTTACCGATTTCCACCAACCATCGGCTCTCTTTAAAATAGCTCTCCTGTTACTATTTCCTCTCAATGCATTACAATTATTTATTTTTATAGTACTTTACTACAATTATTTCCAAGATGCAACCGGATTATATTTATTTTTTCGCTTCTTTTACCATATTGATAAAATACTGTGTGATACGGTGATCCTCTGTTAATTCTGGATGAAAGGAGCAACCAAGGAATTGTCCCTCTCTAGCAAAAACAATGCGATTTTCATGCTTCGCAAGGATTTCAACATTCTCACCTGCAGCAACAATATGTGGGGCACGAATAAAGACTGCTGGATAGTTTTCACCAACACCAGCAATATCTAGATTTGCTTCAAAGCTTTCACGTTGGCGCCCAAATGAGTTTCGCTCCACTTTTACATCCATCGCACCAATATGAGGTTGATCGTAACCAACAAGCTCCTTAGCCATTAAGATAAGTCCTGCACAAGTTCCGAACATCGGTTTTCCTGATTGCGCAAACTCCTTAAGGCTCCCCATAAAATCGTACTTATCGATTAAGCGGCGCATCGTTGTACTTTCTCCACCAGGCATGATCAATCCATCCACTTCTTCTAGCTGGTCTTTTGTTTTGATCACAACTGCTTTTGCCCCACTCTCTTCAATGGAGCGTATATGCTCACGTACAGCTCCTTGAAGGCCTAGTACTCCTACTTTAACCATTTTGTTCACCTTACCATCCACGGTCTTGCATACGAGCTTCTGGAGCTAAAGAAGAGATTTCAATCCCCTTCATTGGCGTTCCAAGCTCTTTTGAAAGCTCAGCAATTAATTTGTAGTCTTGGTAATGCGTTGTTGCTTCTACAATCGCACGAGCAAACTTAGCTGGGTTATCAGATTTAAAGATTCCAGATCCTACGAATACTCCATCAGCACCTAGCTCCATCATTAAAGCAGCATCTGCAGGCGTTGCAACCCCACCAGCTGCGAAGTTAACAACCGGTAAACGGCCTAACTCCTTAATTTGGAGAAGAAGCTCAAATGGCGCTCCTAGAAGCTTAGCTTCTGTCATAAGCTCGTCCACATTCATTCCTACAACTTTACGTACTTGAGCATTTACTTTACGAATATGTCGAACAGCCTCTACGATATTTCCAGTTCCAGGTTCACCTTTCGTACGAAGCATAGATGCACCTTCACCGATACGACGAGCTGCTTCCCCAAGGTCACGACATCCACATACAAAAGGAACCGTAAAGTCACTCTTGTACAGATGATATTCTTCATCAGCTGGTGTTAATACTTCGCTCTCATCGATGTAGTCAACACCCATTGCTTCTAAAATACGAGCCTCTACAATATGTCCAATACGTGCTTTAGCCATTACAGGAATAGAAACAGCATTCATTACTTCTTCCATAATACGTGGATCAGCCATACGAGCTACTCCACCAGCCGCACGAATATCTGAAGGCACTCTTTCAAGCGCCATAACTGCAACAGCACCAGCCTCTTCAGCAATTTTTGCTTGCTCTGCGTTAACAACGTCCATAATGACGCCGCCTTTTTGCATTTCTGCCATACCACGTTTAACTCGATCTGTACCTGTTTTCATACTTGATCCCCTTTCATTATTACCATCTACATTAGATGGGTAAATTATGTCTCCATATGTAGCTACTAAAAAAAGGAAAGCATAACGAATTCAATCGAAATTAATCTTTTTCCCTATTCGTAAATAAACAATAAAAAGAGCTTCCTGTCAAGACAGGAAGCCCTTTTTACAAGGAAATAATCTCTTTATTTAAAATATTCCTTTAACAGCTGAAGAGGCACTGTCCCATAGGTTTCCAAAAAAGCCCCCAACTCCGCGCATCATTAAAACAAACCAGTTGGCTTTTTCTACATCTTCTGTAGCGATAACGTCAACAGTAATTTGCTTTTGGTCAGATTCAGTTAGGAACCCTAACCCTTCACCTTCGATAGGCTCAATTGTGAGTGTTCCCACCTTATCACCTTTTTTTACTGGAGCCGTTAGCTCTCCGTCTTCATTCAGCTTGTCTTCATCTAATTTTAATACCGTTTTGTACTGATCTTTTTCTCCATTTTTAACTACCATGGAGATGCTTTCTTTTGACTCAATGGATACTTCGTCTTCTTTCCCTTTTGTTACTGGTAACGTCTTTTGTCCCTTTACTTGATACCCTTTTTCAACAATTTCTTCTTCCGTAAAGTTACCGAAAGCATAATCTAATATTTTTCTCATTTCTGTAAAACGTTCGTCCTTTGTAGCAGCTTTCATAACAACCGCAATCACACGCTGTCCGTCTTTTTCAGCGGTTGCTGTAAACCCAGCTCCTGCAAAATCAGTTGAGCCTGTCTTTAATCCATCAACTCCGGCATATTCGAAGATAAGACCTGGAAGCATCCAGTTAAAATTCTTATATGTTCGACCATCTCTGAATTGAAGTTCAGGCATTTTTGCTGTTTCAATTACCTCAGGATAATCATTAATTAAATGGTAAGCAAGTTTAGCTGTTGCTCTAGCTGACATCACATTTTCCTCATCAGCCCCACCAGCTGGGTGATTCCCTAACAAACTGCTGTTATTAAGTCCGCTCGAATTTACAAACTTATAATCCCCTAATTGTAGTTCTTCAGCCTTTTTATTCATAAGTGTGATGAAATTTGTTTCAGATCCGGCCATTAATTCTGCTAAGGCAACAGTGGCAGCATTCCCAGAATGAATGGCCATTGCTTGATAAAGCTCTTCAACCGTATAATCTTCTCCTTCAGTTAACCCAACATTGGATAGACCAGGCGCAGCTGATAGTTCATGAACATACGCATTGATTTTCACTTTTTGATCCCATTTAATCTTACCTTCAGCAATTGCTTCAAGTAGCAGGTATTCGGTCATCATTTTTGACATAGATGCGACACCAAGTACAACATCTATATTTTTTGCATAAAGAATCTTCCCAGTCTCTGCATCAAGTAGAATTGCTGCTTCCGCAGTAATTCCAAGCGGATCCTCTTCTGCCTTTACGGGTGAAACACTTGTTGCAAACGATAATGTGAATGCTATTGTCAAGGTCATTACCCAGATTGAAATATTTTTTAAACGATACAATGAACTTACCTCCATCTTTGTCAATTACTCTATGAAAATCATTTCGACATGATTCTTTATTTTTTGCACCTTGTACAGTTTACCATATAAATTACAAAAAAAATAGACAGAGAAAGGTCACTCTGTCTTGTAAAAATACTTGTAATCTCTTCGTTCTAAAGTCTCAGGAAATCTTAAGAAAGTGAATAGTTAGGTGCTTCTTTCGTGATTTGAACATCATGTGGATGACTTTCACGAAGACCAGCTCCTGTCATTCGAATAAACTGTGAGTTTTCTCTTAGTTCCTGTAAATTCTTTGTTCCACAATACCCCATTCCAGAACGTAATCCACCAACCAATTGGTAGATAGTATCTGTTAATGGTCCCTTGTATGGAAGTCGTCCTTCAATTCCCTCTGGAACAAACTTTTTATTGTCTTCTTGGAAATAACGGTCCTTCGACCCCTTTTCCATTGCTGCTACTGAACCCATACCACGATAGACTTTGAAACGTCTGCCTTGGAAGATTTCTGTTTCTCCTGGACTTTCTGTCACACCAGCTAATAAGCTTCCAAGCATAACAGCATGTCCACCAGCTGCTAAAGCTTTTACAATATCTCCAGAGTATTTAATTCCACCATCAGCGATAACTGCTTTTCCGTGCTTTCTAGCTTCTGTTGCACAATCGTATACAGCTGTGATTTGCGGTACACCTACACCTGCAACTACCCTTGTTGTACAGATAGAACCTGGTCCAATACCAACTTTCACGATATCTGCCCCAGCTTCAATAAGCTCTCTTGTTGCTTCTGCTGTAGCTACATTACCTGCAATAATAGCGATATCAGGGAATGCCTCTCTAATAGAGCTAACCATGTCTATAACGCCTTTAGAGTGACCATGGGCCGTGTCTATAACTAGTACATCTACTTGAGCTCTTACAAGCATCTCAGCGCGTTTCATTGTATCCGTTGTTACACCTACTGCTGCACCAACTAATAAACGGCCTTGCTCATCTTTTGCAGAATTCGGGAACTCGATTACTTTCTCAATATCTTTGATCGTAATTAACCCTTTAAGAACTCCTTCACTGTCAACCAGTGGAAGCTTTTCGATTTTATACTTTTGTAAAATGCTTTCCGCTTCTTCTAATGTTGTTCCCACAGGAGCTGTAACTAAGTTTTCTTTTGTCATTACATCCGAAATTTTTATCGAGTAGTCTTGGATGAAGCGTAAATCACGATTCGTTAGAATTCCAACTAACTTTTGCTCCTCATCATTATTTACGATTGGAACACCTGAAATTCGGTATTTCCCCATAAGATGCTCGGCATCGAACACTTGTTGATCAGGAGTCAAAAAGAAAGGATCTGTAATAACTCCACTTTCTGAACGTTTAACCTTATCGACTTGGTCGGCTTGCTGTTCAATGGACATATTTTTATGGATAATACCAATTCCACCTTGTCTCGCCATAGCAATAGCCATCTCTGCTTCTGTTACTGTGTCCATACTGGCGCTAATCATTGGAATGTTTAGCTTGATTTTTTCTGTTAAGTGAACTTGTAAGCTCACATCTCTAGGAAGTACTTCTGATTTTGCAGGCACTAACAATACATCGTCGAAGGTTAAACCCTCTTTAACAAACTTATTTTCCCACATAAATATTGCCCTCCTACTCGAAAATATTATTAGTAGGTTATCAATTGGTTAAAATACTGTCAAGAACTGTGCAATATGTTTGATTTTTCAATTAATTTGGAGGTTAGTAATTTGATTTTCCCTTATGCTAATTTGAACTCATTTTCTCTCTTTTTTTCAGCCGATTCGACACAGCATTATTTAAAAAAATGTTATCAAGCTTTAGAGCTTTCAGATGCCGAACAAAAAAGTTATGAAAACTGCTATCCTTTTATTTATTATCTTGAGCATGGACAGGTATATTATGAACAGGCAAGGAACTCACCACTCATCATCCAGCCTATTCTTATCTTCTATGGTCTCGTACACTTATTAAAGGCATGTATTTTAACTGTAGATCCAAATTATCCTGAAACGACCTCTGTACTTGCCCATGGAGTTTCAACTAGGAAGAGAAAAAAGCAACAATATCATTTTTTTCAGGATGAAGTAAAGTTTCAAAAGACAGGATTGTTTCCTCATATTGGAGAACGATTGTTTCACATGAAACAATTGGAAGGGGAAAAAACAACAATGAATGATCTCTTAATGCAAATTCCAGAGCTCACTAGTCTTTTTGAAGAGCTCGTAGGAAAGAGAACTTTCTTACACGTTGAGAATAAAGGATCAGACATCCACATCCCTGAGACAGCTCTTGATATCTTTCATATGACTAGTGATCGATTCACTGAGTTTTTTCAAACAAAAACGAATGGAGATTTCTTATGTAGTGATAGTTTGAATGAGAGCCTTTGTTTTCACTTAGCTGGAAAAAAGCTATCATCCTTTTCTATATTAAAATACAATCTGGTAGATAACCATTTCTCCCTTTCTTTGACAAAAGGAGATTTAATTCAATACAATGAATTACTTATTCACTATTTATTGCTGTACAACCTAAGCATGATTGCCCGCTACGAAACGGAGTGGTGGAGTGAACTAGTAAAGACCATGCCGAACAAAGACTTCCCATTCATTCAATCATTCTTACAAGTCAGCTTAGACAAAGGTCCATTTCTTGTTTATCAATATTTAATGATGAAGAAATAGTCATTATAATAAGAAAAGCGCAAGCGCCCTGGTCAGCGCACGACAGGCCTGGAGCACTCCAACTGAGATAAAGGAAAGTGAAATGCGGAAGTACCTTGCTCAGCTCCGACAGGCATAAGACGAATCACGCAGGAAGGCCAGCCTTCCTGCGTGATTTGGCTTATGACCCCGAGGAGCTAGTACTGAAGCTGGACAACATGAAGAGCCAGAGGCGCATTCGTGCTTGACTTATCGTAGGGCGGAGCGAAGGACACTAGGCGCTAGGGCGCTGGAGCTAGACAATTCTCTAAGTAGAAAATCTTATACTTTCTTATCTTTATATAACAAAAAAAGCACCCACTCAGGTGCTTTTTTTCCTTTGCCTAGCGACGTCCTACTCTCACAGAGGGAAACCCTCAACTACCATCGGCGCTGAAAAGCTTAACTTCCGTGTTCGG
>NZ_JBPCCH010000040.1:0-13934 GCF_050971805.1 Robertmurraya mesotrionivorans
TCTGCATAAGCCTCAATAATTCTATTTCTTGTTTTCAGCTCTCTTCTAAAGGTCCAATTGTTCGGTAAATAAGGGTTTAAAATATTAAAACAATCTAGGTCTACTCCATCTTTTAAATGGTTCTTAATGCTAATAACCATTACGTTCTCGATATTTTCAAATTTAGGTTTCTGAGGGGAAATATTGTTTTTTTGCAAAGTTTTTTACTACTTGTTTAAAAAAATCTATATCCCCAATGTTTTTCTCCAAAAATCACCCCTTATTATTAACTTTTCTACTTATATCTATCTTGATCCAAATATAACATTCTTCTACTAGTCGAGTAGAAGAGAACCTCTCTACCTTACGGTAGATTGCGTTCTCCCCCCTCCCAGAACCGTGCTTGCGCAATTAACGCACACGGCTCCTCCTAGTTACCATTCACAGATATAGCTAATCTTTCAGGTTCAGATATTGCTAAATCTACTATCCTTATTAGTCTTGTTTCCATTATTATTCCTACCTCTGTGTGTAGTTAATGTGTCCCTAGTAAGGGTGATAACTGGTAGCTAGCCTTTCCTCCATCGGCATTACCCATCTTCATTGGTACTACGCTGCTATCCGACTCCCTATATCGGCATTTGGTTTCCTTACTTTGTATCGCTTGTACACCATACTCTTCTAACAAGAAAAGACCGATAGGGTCTCCCGAGTTGCCGTATCATATCAATGTGTAACGTGCCAAGGTCTCTAACTCCAGAGAGGTTTAATCCGTCTAGCCTTTAGCGAAGGATTAAATGTAGCTTTCTGCTGCAGGTAAAGCATCAGCCCTCTCGGTTTACTAAAGTTTATGGAGCTCAATCCCTTCAACCATTTGGCTTTCGGCCCCGCTACCTAACGTCTACGCTTAAAGACTAAAGTTACCTTCAGTCCTCCAAGACTCGCTACGAGCGAATGGCTAGTTCTTACTCGGCGGGAATCCCACCCGCTATATGATACGACCTAGGCTCGGCCGCACACCTGCTCCGTTAGTCAAATAAGAAAAAGGGCATTACGGTTGTCCCAGTAATGCACCCGCTAGTTTAAGTACAATCGTTACAATCCAGGCCTCTAATGGTCGTGGCCATATAGTGGAAAAAGGAATGTGTAATCAATTTACTTCATTAAAATAATTATTGATAACCCTCAAAGGAAGCTTATCCACTTCATATGAATTTCATCGAAAAATTTCCTTTAGGCTCACAAAGGGGACTATTTTTTCCAAACATAATTTCGGGCTAGGCCTCTTTCGAATGCATCCAAATGGTTCAATGATGCATTTCTTAACTGTGTAAATACTGTTCTTACATCCGTTGGAAGATTTAAAGAAAGAAATTTATTATACATACTTATATTCTCTATCTCACCTTGTACTCCAAAAGCAAAGGCGTTTTTTATTGTTTCTGGGGTAGTAACAAACATCCTTGAAATATCTTCTGGAATAGGTACTTGATATCGTTCAAAAAGAGGAAGTAACGCACTAATATGCCTTAATTCAGCTTCTTGGATTCGGGCAAATGTACGATTATAACCAAAGTTAAAAAGAATATTATTATACCTAGCCTGAGCAAGAAATTCGTCTTGTAAAGCATAAGTTAGCATCTGAGGTAAGGTTAATGTTGAGGCATTCAAAGCCCCTTTGGCTCCATAGTCGTTAGTATTTTGTCTTTCCAATGATTGTTGCAAATTATGATAAGGGGGTTGATTATGGGAGTGAAAATTTTCCGCATACATTGATTGTATTTTCACCTCTTAAATTATTTTCCTGCTGCTGAGCAGTTGTTGTGGCTCATCGTGCTCCTAATTCCAAGTTATTCTCTTAATAGAGTATATAAATGGAATTGAAATGTACCTTGGATACTCGAAGAGGTTATTTCACATTAATAAGTACGTTCCTCATCTACCGTACATAAGATAATTTAGTAATAATAAATAATATGAAGGGATTGAGGAAAATGTACTATGTGCCCTATACGTATCAATATCCTTATTATGCAAGTGTACCAACGCATACTTACGGAAATCCTACTGGTTATTGGGCTCTTCCAAATGAATTGGCATTTAGTTCTTATCGGTCTTTTTATGGTGATAGCAGAAACGTATTAAAAGATTATGGAGCAAACCCATTTGTTATAAACATCAATGTGGCCACCAAACAAAACAACACGTATCGTACTGCACTTTGGACAGGAAATCATTTGCAAGTCACATTAATGAGTCTCAATGTTGGTGAAGATATCGGATTGGAAATGCACCCTGATGTGGATCAATTCTTACGTGTTGAACAAGGTCAGGGGATTGTACAAATGGGCAAAAGTAAAGATAATTTAAGTTTCCAATGGAGAATCTTCGATGACTCTGCTATTATGATACCGGCTGGAATGTGGCACAATATCACAAATACAGGAAATGTTCCGTTGAAACTATACTCAATATATGCCCCACCAAACCATCCATTTGGTACTGTTCATAAGACTAAGGCAGATGCAATGGCTATGGAAGAAGGTTTGGGTAATGGAAATGGGAAAACAGTAATTTTTGGAAAGACTCCAGATGAATGGGTAAGACATACCGAGTTTTTGGTAAAAGAAGGCTTGGAGGACGTTAAAAGAGGAATTAATATGACACACATTCTTCAAGAGTTTATTCTAATGGGAGTTCTTGTAGGGAAGGGATATTCTCCTGAAAAAGCATATGAAACAGTAGAAGAATGGGAACGTACAGGAGAATCCAAACTTCTTCAGGAAAGCAAAAATATGTAGAGTAACCGTAATTAAACAATCAGATGCTTTTGTTGAAAAAAGGCTATATTATTTCCTGCCTGCATTAAAAACTCGCTGATGAGTTTTTTTTTTTTGTTAATATGCGAAATTTTAATTGTCAATTCGTGTGTCAATTTAGCTTTAAATTTTAAAAATGCACCTCAAATGGAACCCTTTATGGCAAATACATCACTTTTCCTTGTTCAACTAACCTCCCTCGTTACTTGAAGAAGAAAAAAGCATTACCGTTGTTCCAGTATGCACCCATTGTTTAAGATATCGAATCACTATTATTATATATTTGTAGGTTTTTCTTCATAAGAGATGCTACTTGTATATTATCTTGATTGGAACTGTTTTCTAACTGTTTAATAATTAGCTCTTGGCGTTCCACAGGATGATTTTGACTTAATTTAGCTTTTGCTTCAATTTTCGTGATTTTTATTTTGAACCCTACAATCCCCTTACTCATTCCCTCGATAAAACTAGGTTCAACATCATTTAAATTGTATGGACTATCGGTGCTTTCATATTTATTTACCAAGTCATCTAATGATTCGAATATTACTTTTCTATCTTCGAGAATCTCCAGAATTCCATATATGTGGATAGATACATAATTCCAAGTAGGTACTGCTTTAGTTGTTTCATACCAAGAAGGTGAAATATAACAGTGGGGACCTTGGAAAACCGCAAGGACTTGTTGGTTTTCAACATCTTTCCATTGTTCGTTTGGACGTGCTAAATGACCATATAAAGTATTTTCAGATTTATTTAACATCAGTGGAAGATGTGTAGCGTAGGGTTCTCCTTTATGCTGAGAAATAAGGTTGCAAATCCATAGTTTTTGATAAAATCATAAATTACTTCTTCATCATCAATTTTAAAGTGTTTAGGTAAGTACATATGATTCCTCCTCGTTTTAAGTTAATTACATTTTTTTATGTATTTTAATACGAACTACCCCTAGTGTACAGGGTCACTTTAATGATACTTTTTGGGGTCAGTAATCTTTTTGCGCTTGTTTAAATAGTCGAGTAGAAGGAAACCTCTCTACCTTACGATAGATTGTATTCCTCCCTCTCACAGAACCGTGCTTGCGCAATTAACGCACACAGCTCCTCCTAGTCATCATTTACAGAATGTAGCTAATCTCTTTTCTAAGTTCCTAGATTGTTCATTTGGTTTCCGTCCTAAATAACGCCTGTTCTTGGGCTGTTACATTGGTTACCAAAGAAGATTAATTTTAAGCCGACGTAGATAGCAATACTTGGACATCAATTGGTCTCGTTTCCAGTCCGTCTTACAGAAAAGAAAGACAGGAGTATTACGTCCCGTTCCACCAGCTTCCCCAAAGGTTATGAAAGACAATTGGACAAGGTTCCTCTCCACTTATACATAGAGAAAGAAGTGGATTAATCCACTTCTTCAAATCAATTCTTACTTTTATATTCAATTATATTCTGTTTTACTTTGTTTACTTGTAAGGTAAAAACATCAGGTTTTGAGTAGTGTCCAACGGGGTCAAAGTCAAAGTGACTATAAGTGATTTCTCTCAAATCTAGATCCGCAATGAGGATTTCTTCTTTCCCCCAAACAGGCTCTAAAACATATTCTCCTAAAGGATTTACGATTGTACTGCCACCCCTACTCATAACTTCTGGCGCTGTACTAAGATCATCGTAGCATAGTAAATCGGTTGGATACATATTCTTTGTTACATACTGATTAGCAGACAAGACAAAACACCTTCCTTCCATGGCGATGTGGCGGATCGTAGACTGCCATGTTTCTCTTGAATCTGCAGTTGGTGCTATATATATTTGCACTCCTTGTGCATACATAGCTGCTCTAGCTAAAGGCATATAATTTTCCCAACAAATAAGTGCTCCAATTTTACCATAAGGGGTTTCAAAAACAGGTAATGTACTTCCATCTCCTTCTCCCCAAACAATTCTTTCAGCTGCAGTTGGCTTTAGTTTGCGGTGTTTCCCTAGTAAAGTACCATCTGGACCGAAGAATAATACGGTGCAATAGAGAGTTCCCCCAGAATATTCACCATCTCGTTCGATCACTCCAATAACAAGGTAAATCCCAGCTTCTTTAACCGCTTTACCTATTTTATTTGTATCCTCACTTGGTACAACTATAGAGCTATCCCAATAACGATACCAGTCTTTTCTTCCATGTTCACTCCGACTTCCTATAACCGTTCCAAAAGTTAACCCTCTAGGGTAAGCAGATATAAACGCTTCCGGGAATACAACTATTTTAGCTCCCTTTTCAGCAGCCATCTTTATTAGGTGGACTGTCTTTTCAATGGTTGCTTCTTTATCCATAATAACGGAAGCAGCCTGGATAACAGCTACTCTAGTTGTACTATTTGTCATTACAAACCCTCCTATTGATAACCTTAAACTTATAAAATATTATGATGATTGGTTCTTAATGCCCCGATCCCATTTGAATGGATTTGCTATCATAAGGGTGTATAGAGGGATCATTCTCTAAAGATTTTATAACATCATTTGCTACGTTAGTTCCTAATTGTTTATCCACTTTGTTATCACTTTCAAAATGTACCCCTGCAAGTTTTCTAGATAGATCAGATTCTCTAACTAATGCTAGGAATGTAGGCTCATCCTCAGGAAACATGAAAGTTAGAATGGTATATGCTGCCCAACCGGTTGTTGAATGAGCTGAAGGATAAGAAGGATGAGCAGGTACTGAAAAATTATCAATTAATTGTAACGTGGGTTCTAGATCTGTTGGTCTAGGGCGAAGAAATCTATACTTTTCATGAAAAGCTGCTACAGAAGATGTATAAATGGTACCACTTAAAATATAATGGACTCTTGCCGCTTCCGGTGGTGCAAGATTATATTTACCTAACATCTCTTCGGCTACAGCAAACCATCTAGTATTTGGACCATTAATTTCCCCTGCCCATCTATTAATAATCTCAATATCCTCTTCCGTACGATTGGCGGCTAAATATTTTAGCTCCTCTAAGTCCTTTTTTGTCACATCAGAATCATTTTCAGGAGGTGGATCTAATCTGTACGTAGACCCATCCGGGAAACTGATTGGCTCCCACTCTCCAGCTGTAGGAGCGGCAGGATTTTCATGTTTCCACCCCAATCCTACCGTCTCTTTTTCTACTTCTTCTGTTTTTACATCACTTTTGGAAACATCTGAACTACACCCTGCTATTGTTAAGCTTATTAAACTTATAATTAGTAAAAGAGTACGTTTCATCATATCCCCCTTCTTTATTAATCCACAAAATCTATGATTATATAATTGCCTTGTGTTCTTTAATTACCCGGATATTATTAATCTCTACATCTTCAGCACCTTGAACAGGTAGACCAGCATTAATATTTTCCTTGGTATAAAACACGTTATCTTCAGTCACGATTTCACCTGGGATAAAAATAGGGATTCCTGGTGGATATACCATTACAAATTCTGATATAATTCTTCCAATAGCTTTTTCAAATGGAACTACCTCAGTTTCAGCATAAAATGCATCTCTTGGAGAAAGAGCGAGTGGTGGGATTTCAGGAAGTATTACAGAGCTATCCACTTTTTTTCCACTCTTATCTTCAAACTCTACTGAAAGTGTTTTTAAGGCTTTAACTAAAGTTAATAAATCCTCTTCGGAGTCCCCAGGAGTTACTATACAAAGGATGTTATACAGGTCAGAAAGCTCCACCTCAATATTAAAGCGATTTCGAAGCCATTTCTCCACCTCATAACCAGTAACACCCAATTCCTTAACTGATATTAATAGTTTATTTGGATCAAAGGATACCGCTGCACTAGACTCGAGCACTTCCTTCCCCATGCATCTTAAGTGTTTAATATTATTAATCTCACTGCGAACTGCATTAGCCTTCCTAATGGTATCTTCCAATAGTGCTTGTCCTTCTGTAGCCATGGATTTTCTAGCAACATCTAATGAAGCTAGTAGTAGGTAAGATGTTGACGTTGTTGTCAGCATACTTAACACAGACTGAACCCTTGCAGCTGAAATAAGGTTGCCTTGTAAATTTAAAATAGAACTTTGAGTTAATGAGCCTCCAAGTTTATGAACACTAGTTGCAGCTAGGTCAGCACCAGCCTGCATGGCAGATAATGGGAGTTCTGAATGAAAATGAATATGCGCTCCATGCGCCTCATCGACTAGTACAGGTATATTTTTAGAGTGAGCAATATCAACGATTTTTTTCAAATCACCTGAAACACCAAAATAAGTTGGATTAATAACTAGTACAGCTTTTGTATCAGGATTTAGAGTAAGTGCCCGTTCAATGGAATCAGGAGTAATCCCATGAGATATTCCATAATTAGGATCAATCTCCGGATGAATAAAAACAGGTATTGCCCCAGAAAATACAATTGCACTCATAATTGATTTATGAACGTTTCTTGGAACAAGAATTTTGTCACCAGGTCCACATACTGACATAATCATAGCCATAATGGCACCACTTGTTCCCTGTACTGAGAAAAAGGTATATTCAGCTCCAAATGCTTCTGCAGCCAATTTTTGCGCATCCTTAATCAAACCTTTTGGCATATGCAAATCATCCAAAGGTCCGATATTGATTAAATCTATTGAAAGAGCATTCTCACCAATAAATTCACGAAAATCAGGATCCATCCCCATTCCCTTTTTATGACCCGGAATATGAAATTGTACCGGAGATTTTTCTGCGTGTTTTTTTAACCCTGTAAATAAGGGCGTATCAAATTGAGAAAACAATTTATTCTTCATTCCTTCCTTTTCTAGATGCTATTTTCTAATGATGTTTTGTTCCAAGGTTTTTATATAGTAATTTTTATAATTGCTTTAATAAATCGTTGATTCCTTTTTCAATTAAATTAAATAACTCCTCTAATTCCTCTTCTTCCACACAAGAAAAGGCAACCCTTAAATCAGTAGAATTTATAGCAATAGTTCCAACACCATATTGTTCGAGGAGATGCACTCTCAATTGTTCAGCATCGACGTTTAAAAGCTTTAAACACATAAAGTATCCAGAATTAAACGGATAATAGGACCATAACTTGCTGCTTCTTTTCTCAAGAATTGCTCGTACCTTAATAGCTCTATTCTTCATGATTTCATATTTTTGTTTCTTTTCCATTTCAAATTCATTCGATTGTAAGGAGCGCAGAATAATGGTTTGAGATAAATGAGAGCTACTAGAAATAGTGCCTCGAATCATTCCTAAAGTTTTTTGCTCTAATGCATGTAAAATTTCCTGACTATCCGCTGCAAAAGTTAAAAACCCTACTCTTAATCCCCAAACATAATTTTCCTTGGTGGCCCCATCCACTTTAATAGGCAATATCCTTGGGTGCAGGTTAGCAAGCCTACCAAATAAAGATTCTTTGGTTGAGTCATCATAAAATAGACCGTAATAGGCATCATCTAAGACAACAGCGATATTTATACCTGTATTTGCAGCATCAGTTAATACTGATATGATACTCTCAACTTCGTTAGGATAGGGTGTGTAACCTGTAGGGTTGTTAGGGAAGTTGAGTAAAACAATCGCTTTACCCGACACTCTTTGTTTTAATAAAACTTCTTTAAAAGAATTGATATTAAACTTTCCTTCTTCATTAAATAATTTATGTGTTTTTAGTTGTCCTCCCCTTCGGACACCAAATATAAATTGATAGTTATCCCAATGTTTATCTGGAAGAATAATAGAATCACCATCTTCAACGAACATGTCGGCTATTAGGCTTAAACCATGCGTAAGAGCATTAGTAGTAATTGGTAAACCAAAGACCTTACTTTGTAATGAAGGGTTATCCCTATATAACTTTTTCTTCCATTCCTCTCTTAATGATATTTTCCCCGCAGGTGGAGCATAGGGGTAAATATCTGAAGGATCATATCCGTTAAGAGTTTTATGGATATGAGAAAAGTGCATGGGTACTTGCTCTTCAGTAGCAATTCCAATTGTTGCATTAAAACGAAAAGCTTTTTTGCTTGCCTCCGTTCCTTGACTAATAATTCCTTTTGGATAGTAAAGGGACTTACCAAGATTAGATAGTAATTCAAATACATAAGGATTACTATTTTTAATGTCATCATTCAACTTTTGTGCCAGAGTATTCACTTTATTTCCCCTTTTCGCCCATATTAAATAGTAATTGAAATCGACTTAAGCGCTTTGATTAAAAGGTCATTTTCCTCTTTCGTGCCCACTGAAATACGTATATAATTAGGCAATCCCCATATTTCACCATAGCGTACGATGATTCCTTTAGAAAGTAGTTGCTCGAACACACTCTTTGCCCTTGAACCAAAATGGACAAGAATAAAATTACTCATACTTTCTGTATATGGGATATTTAATTCTTTAAATGCTTGATAAAGTTGCTCTCTTCCTTCTGTGTTTATCCTTTTTGTTATTTCTACATGTTCTTCATCCATAATCGCCGCAGTAGCTGCTACCTGTGCTAGACTATTGCTATTAAAAGGTTCTTTAACTCGGACAATACTCTCAATAATTTGAACAGGGGCCACTCCGAACCCTATTCTTAAACCTGCTAATCCATAGATTTTAGAAAATGTTTGTAAAACAATAATTGGATAGCCTGATTGAACATAACTAATTCCATCGGTATAGTCCTCTGTCGTTGCAAAATGGCTATAGGCACTATCAAAGACGAGCAACACCTTTTTAGGTAAAGAGGTAATTAGTAAGTTTAGATCATCCTTATTCATGTAAGTCCCAGTAGGGTTATTAGGAGAACAAATATAAACGATTTTGGTCTTTTCAGTAACTAAAGCTAAGATAGCCTCCACACTTATTTGAAAATCTTTAGTTAATGATACAGGAACAACCTTTGCCCCCATTAAGTTTGCTCCAAACTCATACTCACTAAAGGAAGGTGTTAATACAATAACTTCATCGCCTTCCTCAAGATATGTTTCTGAGATAAGGGTAATAAGTTCATCTGCCCCGTTTGTAACAATTAATTCATTGGTTGATACATTCAGCTTAGAAGCAATTGCTTTCTTTAACTTTATTGCTTGTGCATCCGGGTATCGATTAAGAGATAAGAGATTTTCTTTAATCGCTTCAATCGCCTTAGGAGAAGAACCAATTGGATTTTCATTTGAGGCAAGTTTTATTACCTTATTTAAACCAAAATCCTCCTCTACCTCCCATAACGGCTTCCCAGGAGAATATGATTTTATATTATTAATAGCTTTTCTTGTCTTTATTTCACCAACCATCAGATCACCTTTCCTTAGCTGAATATCTAAAGATTATCTAAAAAGATTTATGTTAAAAAAATGAGTGATTTCTACCTCTCTAATAATATATAAATTCTAAAATTTATAACCATCCAATTAATGAATTTATTACCCATCCAACTCTATACTATTTTGTTTTAAAAAACCCTCCCGTTTAATCAACGGGAGGAATGCACCAAATATATTCACTTGAGTTTTTTATTAGAAAATCATCCTTTCTAACTGTTGAATCGAAGGTGTCAAATTCACTAAAAAGTATAATTCCCTTAATCTTCTATAGACAGAACTATGTTCTAAATAACCCTTCCCTCCTGCGTAAACCATTTCGTAATGGGTAACCTTGGTAACAAATTTCACTACTTTTAAACGTACTTCTAATATCTCTTTAGTTATAGTTGAAAGGTTAGCACTGCTTGCAAGCTTATAAGCTTTATCGTAAAGCTCCGTAAATTCTTCCTTAAGCTCAATAATATTAATATGACCCTCGGAGTAATTCCCTTCCAAAGATTTGAGTGAAGCCCTAGAAAGTCCGAGTGCTAAAGGAATTTGGTATAGAGGAAAAATACATCGTATCTTTGGTATCAGTACTTCAGCATCCTCGGCTACAATTAAATTATCAGCTATAAAAACATCTTGAAAAGCACAGGAATATGTAGCTGTCCCGTTTAAACCCACAAAGCTTTTACTTCTATTCATTTTTAAACCAGGTGTATTAGTGGGTACCAAACAGATAATATTTTTATTTGAGTCAAGCGTAGCCATAATAACAAAACAGTGGTTTTCACCGAGATTTGAAACACTTGGCAAAGTACCTGAAATAGAATACCCCCCCTGCTTGCGAACTGCATGTACTTTCACTGGTTCTAAACCCGCGTAATACTTTAAAGCATTAGATAATCCGGTTCCAGCAATAAGTTTCCCAGTCTCTATTAACTCCCGTATACCATTTAAATGAGTAATGCTCCTACCTTCTCTAATGGTTGTAATAGAAGCAAAATGACACCACAATGTAAATGCAGAAGTTAAACAGTGTTTAGCAGTCTCTTCAATGATTTTCATGATTTTTATATGTCTTTCTTTTTCTGAACATAAATGTAGAGAAAGGATATCAGCCTGAAGGACAGCTTTGATAAATTTCTCAGGATAGACCCCGTCCTTATCAATTTGTGTAACTAAGGGGATTAGGTCTTTCTGTAAAATCTTTTCAAATAAACTCTTATTATGCGACATTAATTTCCCCTCCTTAAGGAGTCACTTATACTTACTGCCAGTGACTTGTCTTTGATATCTCATAGATTGCTAAGATAATATTAAACATAAAAATAGCTATCGTAATCGGTATGACTAGTAGCCAGTTTCTACCGTACTTTCCTTTAATTACGCCAACTGAATAACCAGAAAAGAATAAGACCGTCATAGCTGCTATTAGCATGAGTAATAAAATAAGTTTCATAAGTAAGCTCCTCCATAATTAATACTTACAAAAAAGACAGTCTAATTGAGACTGCCTTTTGCTGTTATGCAATTACCTTTCGATTTAAAAATATAAACTTTGAAGTTTATCTGACGATAGATTATATGAAACAATTTTCTTTTTGGTTTGTTTTACTACATCTATCGAATTTCCTTCATTATAAAGGTATAGCTTCACATCAGATTTACCTATTTTAGTATCAACGGTAACTGGTGTTCCGTCTTTTTCTGGTGGTAAATACAAATGTTCTGTTCCAGGATAAATATAATATTTTTCCATGAAGATTGCTTCGTTAAAACAATCAACAAACAATTGTTTTTCATTACCATTCAATTCTCTTCCGTTAATATTAATTGGATAATTATTACTTAATTTTGAATGAATTTCAAATTTCCTCATGATCCACTCTACAGTTCCGAGCGGCAAAACAGTCGGTAATACTTTTACTAAACTTAATATGATTAGAATAAATATCGTCCAAAACAAGCTAACCATCTCCACATTTCTAAAAACTAATTATTAAACCTTTTTTCAATGATGCTTAAAAGACTTGAAAAAGCTATTAATTCATTTATTTTTTTATTAAGTTTGATTCTTTGTTCTCCTCTATAATAAAAAAAATAGAGAAAAAGGGACCATCCAATACAGAAGTATTTTAACCATCCATTTTACTTTTATCTATTTTATGTTTTATGTCAAAGTATCTACAAATTGTCTCATTCTTTTTATCGCTTCATTCAGTTTTTCCATGGAAGTGGCATAGGAACAGCGCACATGCCCTTCCCCACAATCTCCGAAGGCATTTCCTGGTACCACAGCAATCTTATGATGTATCAATAGTTTTTCTGCAAACTGTTCTGACGTTAAACCAGTACGGCGAATAGATGGAAATACATAGAAAGCACCTTCTGGTAAATGACAATATAATCCCATTTCATTTAGTTGCTTAACTAGAAAATTACGTCTTTGACGATAAGAATTCCTCATCTCAACTATATATTTTTGTCCGTTTTTCAATGCTTCAATTGCTCCATGCTGAGTAATAGAAGGAGCACTTAATATTGTGTGTTGACTGATCTTCAAAATCGACTGAGTAAAATATTCTGGAGCACATATAAAACCTAATCTCCAACCAGTCATTGCAAAAGCTTTTGAAAAGCCAGATACAAGAATGGTCCGTTCCCTCATTCCCTTAATAGAGGCTATCGAGCAAAAGGTACCTTCCTCATATGTTAATTCAGCATAGATTTCATCTGAAATCACTATTAAATCATTTTCTATGATTAAATCTGCAATTTCTATTAACTCCTCTTTTTTAGCAAACTTCCTGTGGGATTATTCGGAAAACATAAAATAATTGCCTTTGTTCTTGGGGAAATCGACTTTTTTATTTGTTCTGGTTTTGGTTTAAAATCATTATCAAAAGAAGTGATAATTGGGACAGGTTTCCCTCCAGCCATTGATACCAAAGCCCCATAAGCAACATAGCTTGGCTCTAATATCAAAACTTCGTCACCTGGATTTAAAATAGCCCTCAATGAACAGTCTAAAGCTTGACTTCCTCCCACTGTTACAAGTATTTCAGTACTAGGAGAGTAGGAAACTTGAAATCTATTTTCCATATAGTTAGATATTTCTTTACGCAGTTCTATTTGTGCTTCTATTTCTGTATAGGAAGTATAACCTCGGTGTATAGTTTGAATGGAACCATCACAGATAGACCACGGTGTGATAAAATCCGGCTCTCCAACTCCCAATGAAATTACTTCCTCCAAACTATTAGCCAAGTCAAAGAAACGACGAATACCAGAAGGTTTTAATTGTTGTACCTTAGACGAGAGATATGACTTCATAAATACATACCTTCATTAAATGAATTAACACGGTAGTAGCGGGACAGCTCCATAATCATAGCTCCCATTCTCTCATGTTCAGGGACAATTATATTCTTAACCCCTTCTTCTATTAAAGCTTCCGCAGTGACTTTTCCAACAGCAACTGCAAGTGTATTCCCCTTAAATGAAGTTAAAAGACCTTCCACACAATTCTCCTCTCTTGCGTAGTCAAAAAGTGAACGGACTTGTATAGCAGTAGTAAAACAAACAGCGTCCATCTTTTTTCCCACCAACTCTACACATAGTGTTGAAACTGTTTCCGTTTCCGGGGGAACATGCTGGTATGGGAGAATTAAAGAAACAGTGGCACCTTTCTCTTCAAGAAATTTAATTAACGCTGGTGCTTTTTCACCATGGAGCTGAACCGTTACTCTTTGTCCCTTAAAGTCAAAGTTCTCTAAAGATTTTATTAAACTCTGAACTGCACCCCAATTGTTAGACAAAAATACTAACAATTGGAGGTGTAGTTTTTATTATGAAAAAAAGCTCATTAG
>NZ_JBPCCH010000041.1:0-6160 GCF_050971805.1 Robertmurraya mesotrionivorans
TCTGCATAAGCCTCAATAATTCTATTTCTTGTTTTCAGCTCTCTTCTAAAGGTCCAATTGTTCGGTAAATAAGGGTTAAAATATTAAAACAATCTAGGTCTACTCCATCTTTTAAATGGTTCTTAATGCTAATAACCATTACGTTCTCGATGATTTCAAATTTAGGTTTCTGAGGGGAAATATTGTTTTTTTGCAAAGTTTTATTAATACTTGTTTAAAAAAATCTACATCCCCAATGTTTTTCTCCAAAAAATCACCCCTTGTTATTAACTTTTCTACTTATATCTATCTTGATCCAAATATTACCTTCTTTAACTATCCTGCTCCTATTATTCAATAGGTAACTTCAACAATTGTTAAAGCTTCAGCTTTAAACCTTCATGCGTTGCTTTAAACCCTAACCGTTCATAAAACCTTAACGCATCTGATCTTTTTTTATCAGTTGTCAGTTGTACTAAATGACAACCACGTTCTTCTGCACGTTGAATTGCCCATTTTATAAGTTTAGTACCTACACCCTTACCTCTTACAGAAGCTGATGTTCTTACTCCTTCGATAGTAGCTCTCCATCCACCTTGATGTGTTAAATAAGGTGTGAAAGTTATTTGTTGTACCCCAATCACTTCATTGCCGACACACGCCACTACTAACTCATTATTAGGGTCAGATGCAATAGCCTCAAATGCTTTTATGTAACTATTAGGAAGTGGATGCTCATAACGCTCACGTTTAATTCCCAAAACATCATCAGTTAGCAATGAAACAATATTATCTAAATCTTGTTCATTAGCTATTCTAAATGTGATCTCTGTCTTCAATGAAAGTCCTCCCAATTTAATGTTTTATATTTTCATACTAACTCACATTAAATTCAAAGAAAAATGGGATATTTTAATAAGATTTGATTAGTTTTTCTTATGACATCACATAAATTTTAAACTACCCTTCTTGCATAAACCTGCTTCTTTTCTACACTAGGGATTTTCAACAAAGAGGGGCATCAATCCTTCTTGGATTAATGCCCTCGTATGCTAATAAGAACCATCCATAATCCACTTAATTTTTAAAAATTAAAATGTATATATTTTTAAAGCGTGCTACATTCGAAATCTATCAAACAAAATAAGATAAGAGAGGAAGAAAAAAAATGATCAAATTTGAAGTCGAAACATTTCCAAACTATCGTATTGCTTATATGCGACGAGTTGGCCAATATGGCCCTGCAAATATTGAAGTAATGGAGAAGTTAAAAAAATGGGCTAAGGAGAAAAATCTTCTTGAATCTGCAATTCTATTTGCAATTCCTCAAGATAATCCAGAAACAACACTTCCTAATAACTGTAGATTTGATGCTTGCATTGTAATTCCAAATGACTATCAAGTAGATGATTCAGTTCTTGAAGGGGAACTTTCTGGTGGAAAGTATCTTGTTTACGAAGTTAAACATACATCAGATGATATTCAAAAAGCATATTCTGATATTTTACAATCACTACAACAGAATGGTTATAAAATGGATAACAAATCAATTATGGAAAAATACGTTGGTGATATGATTAGCAACCCCTATTGCGAAATCTGTGTTCCTGTTAAACCGTAATAGCCTGAATTGTACTTTTCTTGTTTGATGCAATATTAATTAACAAAATAGAGTGAGAAGAACAAGTTGCATAAATGCTTATCACTTCTTGTTCTTCTTTTATTAACTTTTTTCTATAGAAAAAACGATCATTATTGAAGAAAACTGCCTCGTTTCTACAATAAGGAGTTCAACATAAAAGGGCATTAATCCTGTTTGGATCAATACCCCCGATAGTTTACAATTATCAACAACCTCTGTTAACTTATCTAAAAACTTTGATTATATGTAAAAATTATACTTTGACATCGTACAAAGTATGGAGATTATTTCAAAAAATAAAAATTCCATTTGATATTTTAACTCATTTATTCATTGAGTTCATTAACTGGAAGAAGTATTCAGGTTTATGAGTCTTATTTAGGCTATACCAAGAATCTAATGTATCTGGTGCAAATACATTTAATTTTTTCAGTACTTCCATCGCAAATTCCAGAGGAGCTATTCCTGATGCAGTAACTAAATTCGCATCAGATACCGCAGATCCCACCTCATAGAACTTTTCTCCTTTATAGTTAGGACATACCATTTTAGTGTATTCTAAATTATTACTTGTATGCTTTCTAGTATCTAAGTATCCCATATTCGCAAGGGCCTCAATTGCACCACAAATTGCAGCAACAATAGTGCCAAGCTTTAAAGCTTGTCCAATTCTTTCCAAGATAGGTTGATGAATTTCTTCATTCCAAGTAGTCCCTCCTGGTAAAATTAAAAGATCTTTACTTTCAAGAGTACATTCATCAAGGGAAATATCCGGTTTTATGCTCAGTCCTCCCATAGTAGTAATCATTTCTTTATTAGCTCCTACTGTAATTACTTTTAAAGGTACTAAATCTTTTTTGAAATATCTTCCTGAGTTTAGTTCAGCAATTAAATATCCATATTCCCAGTCCGACATTGTATTAAATACATATAGAAAAACTTTTTTTGTTTGCATCCAATAACACTCCAATCATAAATTTTACAGTTTATTTTTTTACACATCAAAAGCAATCCCACCTAAAAGAACATACGTTCCCTTAGGGGTGATTGTATACCATATTTAACCAAAAGTCTATTTCTTATTTCGGGGGATAGTTAACGTCTTCCAATCGCTTGACCTTAAGATCTTTGCTATATAAATGATCTGCCCAATATGATAAGAATAATGGTACATTTGGCGTTCAATAGCTTCTATTACTGAATGAGGTTCATTTCGGATGGTAATTGTTTTTAATAGTTGTTTTTCTTCAATACTTTTCAATGCATTCAGAAAGGTGTACCAGCCAATTTCCCACAGTTCCATCATCTGTTCTTTGGTGAGTATTTGAAAACAATTATGCAACGCTTTACCGAGGCAAAAATAACAGCTGAAAAAGCAATGGAACAATTAACAGAAACTGAGTTATTTTGGTCTCCCAATGTAGAGTCCAATAGTGTTGCAACTATTGTAAAACATATGAGTGGTAATATGGTATCTCGCTGGACTGATTTCTTAACAACTGACGGGGAAAAATCTTATCGTAATCGTGATGATGAATTTGTAAGTGATATACCTATGTTGATACAATCACCCCATTAGATTATTCTTAATTAGAAATCCTTCTTCCATAAACCTGCCCTGTTGTTCAATAAGGACTTAAACAAAAAGAGCGGCTAATCCTTCTTGAATCAACGCACCTTTAAGGGGGCTAAATGGAAGTGTCCAAACGAAAGGTCTCGTCTCTGAATCTAGTTCCATCCTCGCCTTTTCGATATACATTTATGACATCTACCTTACAACGTGGTTGCTGTACCCACTGTAAATCTAATCACCTTGTAAAATCCGATAGACTTTTAAAGCACAAAGAATTTTCGGAAAATAACAATGTTCTTTCAATGACGATACATCATTTTTATATGAAGTATCGTCTTTTGATTTAATTTGTATGGGAAAAGGGCAGACCTTCAGCACTATAAAGCACCGGGGGTCAGACCCCCAGTGCATTAATCCTCTCCTTCAATCGCAGTATCCATACTCCATACACTCATCGAGTGTACAAAAGGGTCACCTTCAATGCCATATAGTTCAAGACCTTTTGATTGATCAAGCGTTGGAAACACACGAGAAGATATGCTTTTTTCATTATTTATATAGGCTTCAACAATGGATTTATCAACAAATAGCTGCAGCTTTAAGATATTGTCTTCAAGATTCAATTCCCCACCTTGAATTCCCTTTTCAATATCGGGATTTAAACTTGATCGTTCGCGGTCAATATGAACGGTTCTGGTCTCGTTATCATAAAAAATAATGGTTTCTTCCCGATTACTTTGGTCTTTTAATAGTTTCAGTCCGACAGCTTTTGTATTTGAAACATCGAGTTCTAATTCAATTTCGAATTGATCGCTATTAATTTTTTCAAGCTGTTTATTCGCTTCAGCCATTGTAGTATTTTCAATCGTTAGCAGTTCTTCTTTTCGAAGTGATTGTATCTCTATAATCGGACGAATGCCAAGATCCTGCCCTTCATTTAAATAAATTTCAAGTGGCATCCCGGCTCCATGTGCCCATCCTGATTGATATTTGTCCACTTCTGAACGCCTATCCTGTAAGATACTCGTTACGATTGTGCGCTCCTTCTCGTCCACAAATCCTTGCGCCCCTGTAAAATGTTCACCATAATCAAACATTTTAGGCTCCTCAGTGTCAGGGATAAACTCCAATCTTTCTGGGTCCCAAGTTCCAATCCAATAAAATGTGAAGCGAGCAGCATATGGACTAGGAGTCATATAATAAGGACTAATCATAAATACATATTTTTGTTCTCCAGTTTCTTCGTTTTTAATCGGCACTAAAAACGGGAGTTCCCACACATCCCCTGTCCGAGGATATTGTCCTTTATCCCCAATCATTAAGGGTTTTTCGTATTTCCAATGTTCAAGGTCTTCTGACGTATAAAGCAAAGCAGTTCCTCCTGCATCTTCTACACCAGAGCCAACGAGCTGATACCATTTATCTCCATCTTTCCATACGTACGGATCACGAAATTGCCCAAACATCACCTTTCCTTTTGGTGTATCAATATTTTCCTCTTGTATTGTTACAGGGTTTGGATTCATGTTCCAATGGTGTAAGTTAACATCGTTTACATCTGCTGCTTTTGCCATCCCTGTCATTTGATTCGGTTTCATTTCATCGTGTCCAGCTGTGTAAAACAACACGGGTACGCCATTTTCATCATATGTTGCACTTCCTGACCAAACGCCATCACGAGCTGCTGTTCCCTCTGTTGGACTTAAAGCAATTGGGCTATCTTCCCAATGAATCATGTCATCACTCGTAGCATGTCCCCAATGAATTTGATGCCAAAATGGACCCGCAGGATTAAACTGATAAAACAAATGATATTTTCCATTGTAGTAAATGGGTGCATGCGGTTCATTCATCCAATGCTCTGGTGCAGTGAAATGATAATTAGGACGATAGCGGTCACCTTTATAAACGGTTCGATCAAATCGAGTATCTGGTATTGGTAATTCATTGTCCAATATATTTAAAACCATCTCATAGTTTTGTTTAATCGTTTCATTGCTGGATGCATGATTGTAAAGAGAAACATTGTCCATCAATCCATTAAACATATTAGCTTGGAAAACATCGGACACAGCGGCTGCCTGATTATGTTTTCCTACAAGTAACGGCGATTGATTAGCTTGTGTAAACTCACTATTAGCTGGCACTTCTTTTTCTTGAACAAGTTCACCATTTAAATAAAGAGATATTTTACTTGTTTCTTTATCAAATTGTGCAACAACGTATGACCAGTTATCCCTTAACAAAACTTTCCCTTCAGGGGACCAAATTTCATGCCACTCACCGTTTAGGGAAAGCTGAAACGTTAGATACCCATGTCGGCCCATACCTAAAATGAAACCTTGTTTCTTATCCTTATCATGTTGATTCATAATGACAGATGACTGCCCGTTGTCTCCCCATTCATACGCTCTAGGTGCAACCCATGCTTCAATCGAAAAGGATTCTTCCGGGATATTAACATTCTCTGGAGCTACTTCAATCCAGTTCGAATAACCATCAAATAATAATGCTTTCCCATTTATTCCACTTTTCCATTGTGGATCAGATTTTAGTGTATGCTGAATGTCATACAAAATAGATTGTGGTTGATCAAGAGTGACATTTCCTGTCCCTTCATCAAATCCCCATTGATGAAGAGCTTGGTCACTAAGAGTCAGTCCCAATGGCTGGACATGAATATGATGATTATTTTTTTTGTCTAATTTAGAGTTATGTTTTTTTACTAGTAAGACTCCTGTAATGGTTATGACGAGTAAAGCTAGAATCATTATTCCTATCGTTATCCTTTTCTTTTTCATTTAAAAATCTCCTTGTCTATTAATCTTTTCGGCTCTGTTAAACTCGCCAGTTGATTTCCGCTCCAAACAGCATAGTGCCAAAATCAACAATTTGCTTTAACTTAGCCTTTTTAAAAAAAAGACCTAAAATGTGTAAGGTTATGCACACTTAAAAAGTACATAATT
>NZ_JBPCCH010000041.1:6200-13145 GCF_050971805.1 Robertmurraya mesotrionivorans
TCCTTCGATATTCATTTGATGCTTATGGTTATCTATTCTAGCATTAATTTGGATAAACGTACAATCAACAATAGATTCATAAGTAACCATGTTTGTATAACTAGCCTACAAACTTAATTTACTATTCTTTAATTTATACTTGAAGACAGCTCAATCAACTCCATTTTTGCGAAGCTTCACTATGATTGTCATTAATTTCAATAACTGTCCCATCTTCTATACTTCCTTCTGGCACTTCTAAACACCTTGCTTATCAGAACAGGCACCCAGAATTAACTGTCAAACACGTTCTGACTCAAGTGTAATATTATATTTTTATTTCGCGATGACTTCTTTATCTACTTCGACCTTCTCTCTTTTTCTAATGAGTAATAAGCAAAGACCACCAATAACTACACTAAGCCCAACAATCGTACTTCCTGAAAGACCCATAGCGATATATCCCAAAAATGCTATAGCTGCCGCCAGTATGGCGTACGGCATCTGTGTCGTAACATGGTCAATATGGTGACAGCCTGAACCAGCTGCAGAAAGGATTGTTGTATCTGAAATCGGAGAGCAATGATCGCCAAAAACTGATCCCGAAAGGACAGCTGCCATCATGGGCAATAGTAAGGATGGATCGGTAGCTACGGCAATTTGCCCTGCAATTGGAAGTAATATTCCAAATGCTCCCCATGAAGTCCCGGTCGAAAAAGCCATAAATCCAGCAAGAATAAACAACATGGCCGGTAAAAATATAACGTCGATATTCGCTTTCAGAACAATATTTGCTAAATAAGTAATTTGAAGGGTTTGATATAACAACCATCGATGAATTCGAGATTAAGTGGCAAGACGATAACGTAGTAATAATTGGTTCTTTAATTGATCAATTACAAACAGGTTCTTCAAGTTCATCTTCTACAACAACTTCAACTCCTTTTGTTAATACAGACAAGGACTGTACAGATTTTGCAACATATGATGAAATGGTTGCTTATTGGAATTCTAAGGGATATTCAGCTACATACGATCCTGAAAATCTGGATGGCTGGGGGAATAGCCAAGTTGACGACGGAATCCCATGCGAAGCACCTTCAGGCTATGATAAAACCAAGATTAATAACAGCCCTGAACAAACGCAATATAAACAAGACCAACAAGACCTAGCAAGTGGTGAACAGCTAGGTTATGCTCAAGGTTTAAAAGATGGCTACTCTGAAGCAATTAGTAATAGCGTAGCGACAACTGGTTCTGATGCATTTAAACAGGGATACGCTTCTGGATACAACAAAGGATATGAGGAAAGTAAAGCCAAAATTGAAGCTGATAAGACAACTGCAACAAACGAAGGTTATGCATTAGGACAAAAACAAGATAACATCGTTATACCAGCAAACTATGAGTCACACCCAGGATTAAAGAAATCCTTTGAAGACGGCTTTAATAAAGCTGTTACAGAAAGAGTGGAAGCAAAAAAAGCAGAATTAAATACTCAAGGCTACAATGACGGTAAAAAAGATGTACACTCTCCCCCGACTGATGTTGAAGAGATTTATATCCAAGCCTACCAAGAGGGATACGATAAAGCACAAAATGAATTAAAGGAAGAATATCAGAAACAAGGGTACGAAGCTGCCTTTAAGTCCGTTACATATAAAGATCCGAATTTATCAAATACTAAATTCGTAGATTGGTATAAAGAAGGGTTTGAATCAAACAAGGAAGTAATTAAGATCAAAGAAGCAGCGCTTACTCTAGGTAAAAATGGAGACGAATTGTCCATCCCTTCCGAATACAAAATAGGAGAAACCATCTTCAAACACTATTATGAAGAAGGTTTTAAAGAGTACGAGGAGGAACGTACTGATAAGATGCAGGTAGGCGCCAGTGTTTTATTCCTAATAGCAGCTGGCTGGGCTGGGAGAAGGATTTATGTAAAAAAAATGAATCGGTAAACGTATACGTCAAAATAAAAAGGACCATATAGGTCATTTTTGTAATTAAGCTAAAGCACCCGTTACTTTAAGTACAATTCTTCACAATGAGTAATAACGTGAAAAAGAAATGGGTGATACCTTTTCGAAGTATCACCCATAGCTTTATTATTATTTTAAAGCGATGTTCCACGCTTCATAAAATTCTTTAACAGTTGAGTAACGATTATCTCGCTCTTTTTCGACAGCTTTAATTGCTACCTCATATAATTTCTTGTCAGCTTCCCACTTTGAAAATGAGTGATCCATTTCGCCACCTAACAACCCAAATGCTATTGCTCCCATTGTAAAAACATTGGTCTTTGAATCAATAGGACTTCCTAGAGTAAACTCTTCTGGAGATTTAGATCTTGTAGCACCCCAAAAATGCTCCCCTAAATCATTTACAGAAGGTGTTTTACGATAAAAATCTATATCACATATTTTTGTTTGATGATTTTTAAAATCGTATAAAATACTTCCATCATAAAAATCTACGGCAACATATCCTTGTGATTCTACATAAATATGAAAAGCAAAAATTGTATTAAGGGCATCAATTCGTTTTTTAATTTCAAGATTCTTAAAACGATAGAACGGTGACTGTGGGTGAGTATATTTAGGTATTTCAGCAAAAGACCAGTGAGAATGCAGGCATTCACCTTCAAACCATTCAAATACTGCTGCATATCCATTTTCAATGGGGAAATGGTCAATTAGTTTTATTAAATTTGGATGTTCCAATTTTTTATAAACTGGTATTGCCTTTATCAAACGGTCAACTGCATCTTTTGGATTACCAGAAAAGTCCATTGGTTTTGCTCCAGCATATTTGACGAAGAACTTTTTGTTGTTTTTTTCTAATCCGAAACTAATATTTCCTGAATCTTGTTCATCGAATACGCAAAAAACATCCCCTAAACTATTTAACCAAAAAAAATTATGATCCTCTTGTAACTGAAAATTTACTTTGTCGATTGCAATTGTAATTAAATTCTTTTGCTCTACATTTTCCACGATTATGATCCTCCTATTGATAGGGATCACGTAGTTTATAGGGGCAATGATACGTTCACCCTTTTAATTGAATGCAACCCCATTAAGTATCATTGTCTTTTTCATAAAACAACGCCTCCTTCCAATCGGTTAAAGTAAATTATACCATTTTTTAGTCATATGTAGTTTAGATTATTAAGTAAATTCAATCTATTGCAATTCTTTTCTTATTAAGCTAACCTGCTCCGTTTGTACAATAAGAGAAAAGAGTGCTACCTATTATAGATCGCACCCTAGTTGCTTTAAAGACGTTTATTATTTGCATAACTTCTTCCCATTGACGAAGGGAAAAACTTTATTTTATATTCACCACTTAGTTCTATCTTAACTTTTTCTGTTAAATAAGTACCTTGTCTGTTATGTTCTTCCTCTATTTCAACACCATTTTCAACTATTTGATCTATATCCCAATCAATCCATTCACCATACTTTGTTGCCCACTTGCTCAATTTCCTTTTTAATTCTTTTGAGATTGGAATATCATCTAAATCAAAATTACAGCCACATTGATTACACCAAATAGGGTCTGCTCCAACATCACCTTCGACCTTTAACTTATATGTTTCTTGTTGTTCACAAAAACACTTCATTTTCGGCTCCTCTGATAAAAACTTTTTATTATCATATAGTACATATTCAAGTCGATTAGGTGTAAATCCTTCTTCCACAAACCTGCTCCTTTAGGACAAGAAAGCGACTGTTCATATAGAACAATCACCCCCGTTAGAATGAACAAGTAAGACCTTTTAATTATCAGCGATAATTCCTAATTGTCTCACTAAAATGTGATTTGTATTTGTTAAATATTCCATCATAAGGAGGAAATAGTTCCCCTTGAGGTTCTTTGGGTAAATTCCCGATATTTTGAAGAGATTTAATATGATGTTCCAAACAAAAATTAACACCCTCAAGTGATTTATTAAAACAGTTTTCTTTTTTACACACATGATTTGATGTTCTAAAGGCATTTTCTTTTAAATACCGTTCCATAAGTGCTAAATAAATTAGAATTTTATCTGGTGCTATATAATGTTCATTCTCCCATTCGACTATTTCAGTAAACGGCACTTTAAACAAATACTCAACATTTCCAAAATTCCACGCAAAACTTCCTTGCCAAAATTGATTACATATATCACATTGATATAGTTTATCTTTACTATTTTTAGGTTTAACAATGGTCTTTAGGTGTGTCTTTAATAGTTTACTTTCTTTTATTCGCTTTGAAATGTCATTTCTTTGTAAATCTAAATCCTTATAATTATCACAAACGCATTTCATTTGGATCTCCATTCACATCTTCATTTTTCTATATTTTAACATATCCTTCTTCAACTAAACTCCCTCAATAAACAAAGTGAAAACTCACGTTTTCTCCAGTATTCGCAGTATTTTATAGAATGTTATTTTAGGGTTAATGCTCGCTATTATGGTTGGATTTATCTCGTAAGGATAAATTTGGGCTTTTGAAGCAAAAAAGACTATTACTCATTAGCCACACACTTACAAAAAATGGTGGATGAGTCAAAATATGATCGCACTGGTGGATGTCCACATTTCTCATGGAGGTCAACCCTCCCATGCCTCACAGAGTCTTCGCTCTCAAATTCCTTCGTCCAACCTTTCCATGAGGTGGATTTCAGTCATGCTGCCCCACAGGGTCCTTGCCCGAAGTTTAGTTGCTTTGCTGACTAATCCGTGCTTCAAATGTACGAGATTTATAACACTTAAAACTCTTTTCTACTTTACTGTTCCTACTGAATTAAGCTGCTTTTTCAACTTCTATGTTTGCTCTCATATGAGGGATATCCTGTAACATTCGCTCTTCACTAAACTCAAATTGTTTCTTACCAATGGCAAAGAATATACGTATTAAGTTATTGCACAAGGCTATCAGAGACTGCATTTTCTTTAGAGGATTATCCGGACGCTGCGTGTAATAGGCATGCAGTGCTTTAAATGCCGAATTCTTAGCGACCATAATCATACAAACCCTGAAGAGGAGAGCCCTCAGCTTCTTCCTACCTCGTTTAGTGATTTTTGTTTGCCCTTTATGCTTGCCAGAGGTGTTCTCCTTCAAGCTCAATCCAGCTAGTTTTATAATTTGTCTAGGATGTGAATAGTCTTGAAGATTCCCAACTTCCGCAAAGAAGCCGGCAACCGTATCTCTTCCCACTCCCTTAATATCTAACATTTGTTGAACACCCGGGATATGCTCAATTAAGTTATCTATCTTACTATCTAGTTCTACGAACTTCTCTTGTATCAAGTCATACTTATCAAGCAGTGTGGCTAGTTCTAATTTAGCCATACCAGCACCTTGACGAAGTCCGATGGACTCTTTTGCTGCTTGTTTTAACTCTATTATTTTGTTTAGTCCTACACTCCGACTAACTGCTTTTCGTAAATGATCCAATAAGTACTGATCAGTGAATTGAATCAGTTCATGTGGTAAGGCTCCTAGCCTTAGAAATTGCAAGGCAGCTTTCCCTTCCCAACTCTTAAAGACGGTTAAAAACTCAGGAAAATACCGATCTAGCCAGTTGTGAATCTGGCCTTGCACCGTTTGAAGGTCATCAGTTAGGAGATCACGTATTTTTTTCGCCACACGGAGTTCTGCATAAACACCTTGTGGAATCGTTGGTCAGCATATCTCCCGTCCTTGACCAACTGTGCGATGGCACTTTAGCGTCTTTCACATCGTTTTTAGTCGGTGAGTTATCGTCGAGTTCCTTACTCTTCTTTACATGTAACGGGTTTACTGCAACAAATTTTATATGTTTTTCTTTTAGTATATGAGCTAGATTTAGCCAATAGTGTCCGGTAGGTTCCATCCCTACTATCACTTTTTGCATCTGTTGTTCTAGCTTTAATTGATTGATCCAATCGAGAAACAGTTCAAATCCTGGCTTGGTATTATCGAAATAACACGGGGAACCTAACTCCATTCCTCTATAGTCCTGAGCCCGTGCCACATGCTTGAATTTCGCAATATCAACGCCTATAATAAGAGTCTGAGAAGTGATTTGAGCAATCTTTTCATTTTGGTTGTAATTCATTTTAAGACCTCCTGGTATTTTGTTGATTGTCCTATTTTGCTCGCCAGCGTTAGGACTCTCTCATTCTACCAGGAGGTTCTTTTTTTATTCAAACCTCATTTTCATTCATTACAGGAATGCTACCCCATTAGTTGAACAAGAAAAATTATATTATGTATGAAAGTGTAGATTGCCGAAATTGCCAGTAAATGTAATTGGTTTTAAAATAGCAATAAACAATCTGGTTTATGGGGTGGTTATAGCTTGAAATATTTTAAGCATTATAAAGCAGCATTTGGATTTATCCCTAGTATGATTTTTTCATTTTTAGGTGTATTACTCGTTTTAAGCAATAATGCATATTGGGTACTATTTACGATTCTTAGCATATTACTTTTATTCGTTGGAGTTTCTTATGCCAAGAAGTATTATATACAATTTGAAGAGACACCCAATTAATTGTTTTATTTGGACAGATCGTTTATCTGTTCTTTTGTTATGTCAAAAACGATTATAAAACTAAACAGCTTCTTCAGTAGAATAAGAAAAAGGCTCTTTAACGAAAGCTCCCGTTAGTTCATTAAGAAAAGGTTGACTTAAATAACCTCCCTTATTGATGTAAAGCACGTATTCCCTGACTATCTTTGAGTGTGGGGTGTTGAAAAAGTAACTTGCTGAAAAGAGCGAGACTTATCTTTTTATTCAGCTACCTAATTCTTGAAAAAAAACTTCGAATAAGAAAAACATAGGGAGATTTTAGTCTTCCTATGTTTTCATTCATATTATTTATCTGTTTGTTCTTGCTTCTTTTTCAAATACTCCGCACGTATTTTTTCAAGTTGCTGCTTTTTATCAAATTTGGCAGGCTTGTGTTTTTCATGATACTTTGTCAC
>NZ_JBPCCH010000042.1:0-12995 GCF_050971805.1 Robertmurraya mesotrionivorans
CCCTGTTGAATACAGAAATCATCTTCTTGATGTGGCATAACCTTTTTTTAAATGTCCTTTACAACGGGTACACTTTAGTTACCGGTTGACCTTTTGCTCTTATGCCTGCTTTTTTGTTTTGACTGTCGTTCGTTTTTTCTTGGGAGCTTCTGTCGTCGCTTGTTTCGGTTTTGTTTTATCAATTGACGCTTGTAGCGCAGCCATTAAATCGGTGACATTTGACTTTTGTTCTTTTTCAACTGGCGTAACAATTTCTTTACCTGAACGCTTAGATTCAATCAGTTCAATCAATGCAGTTCGATAATCATCCGTGTATTTTTCTGGGTTAAACGTTGTAGTTAACTGATCGATTAACATAATCGCGGTATCAAGTTCTTTTTCTGTTACTTTATCTTCCGCGGGAACATTGGGAACATCAGCAGCAGATCTTACCTCATCCGGAAAATGAATTGTTTCCATTACTAACGAGTTTTCATACACTCGTATGACAGCCATCTGTTCTTTTGATCGAATGATAATTTTTGCTAGGCCAACCTTTTCTGATTCTTGAAGCGCCTTTCTTAGTAAGGAATATGCTTTTCCACCCCCATCACTCGGGGACATATAATAGCTTCGATCATAATAGATTGGATCGATTTCCTCCATTTTTACGAAATCAATAATCTCAACTGCCTTTTCTTCATTCTCTTTTTTTAATTTATCGAAATCCTCGTCTTCAAGAATGACGAATTTCCCTTTTGTGTATTCATATGCTCGAACAATTTCCTCTTGCTTCACTTCTTCATCGCAAACAGGACAAGTTTTTTCATATTTAATTGGAGAGTGACATTTTTTGTGTAATGTCCGAAGCTTGATATCCTTATCTTCTGTTGCCGAATGAAGCTTGATGGGGATATTTACGAGCCCAAAGCTGATACTCCCTTTCCAAATTGTATGCATATGCATTCTCCATTCCTATTAGCCATTTTTATTATTTTTTCTTTAAAAAGATACATTATCCTACTTACTATTTGGAAAAAGAGTAAGTAAATGATGATATAGGAAAACTAAAAGGTAAGGAGAGTGATTCGTGTGAAACCAATGCTACCTACTTTAACATTCGAGATACCACAGGGTGATAATTGGAACTACGAAGTAAAGTACGATGGCTTTCGTACCCTTTTATTTTGGGATAAGGATATAAAATTAATAAGCAGAAACGGAAACTCCTTACTCGAAATTTTCCCGGAAGTTAAACTTTACCTAGAAAAAAATAATGAATTGTTTAAAGAATTTCTACCCTTGGTGCTCGATGGGGAGTTAGTGTATCTTGAAAATGAATATAAAGCACATTTTAGCAGCATTCAAGTTCGCGGAAGAATGCGCAGCGAAAAAAAAATACTTGAAAAAGCATTACATAATCCATGCCGTCTTCTTGTATTTGACTTATTATCAATAAACGGAGAATCGTACAGCGAGAGGAATTATGTTGATCGTAAAAAAGCACTTCTTAAGCTTTTTGAAGACTGTCGCTTACCAACAACTCCCGACCCCGTGAGTACAGATTTAATTCAGCTAATTCCCACTTCTAAAGATTACCAAGCTATTTGGGAACAAGTCGTTTTACATGATGGTGAAGGAATTGTGGCCAAGAAAGACACAAACCAGTGGGAGGAAGGCAAACGAACCACTCTTTGGCTGAAGTTTAAAAACTTTAAATACGTTTCCTGCTTTGTGACGGCATATGAAAAGTCAAATGGGTATTTTTATGTTGGAGTTTACAAGGATACCAATATATATCCAATTGGACAATTTTTATTTGGTATTAAGCCCGAGGAAAAACAAGCTCTTTTTCAAATTATTAAAGAAAATAAAACAAAAGAGGATGACCGTTTCATCTACGTTCAACCTGCTATCTGCTTAGAAATCAAGTATTTAGAACTTTATGATGAACAAATGCGCGAGCCTCATTTTGAACGGTTTCGATTTGATCTTTCACCTAAGGATTGTACCTTTGATAAATTTGTTCACCAGCAAAAGAATTTGCCTCAAGATATTGATGTTACCCATCCAGATAAGCCCTTGTGGGAGAAGCCAGCGGTAAAAAAGATTGATTTTATTCGTTATTTACAGCAAATTTCACCGTATTTATTGCCATTTTTACATAACCGATTATTAACCGTTATTCGTTATCCACATGGTATGTTCGGTGAAGCTTTTTATCAAAAAAACTGTCCTGACTACGCACCTGATTTCGTTCAAACCGCCTTACACGAGGGAATCAATTATATCGTTTGCAATAATTTAAAAACGTTATTATGGTTAGGTAACCAGCTGGCATTTGAGTTCCATATTCCTTTTCAAACTCTATCTAGTAAGGGACCAAGTGAGATTGTGTTAGATTTGGATCCTCCTTCTAAAAAGGAGTTTAAACTAGCTATTAAAGCTGCTCAAATGATAAAAGAAGTCCTCGACCAATTGAATCTTATTGGGTTTGTAAAAACGTCAGGAAATAAAGGGCTACAGATTTATATCCCACTTCCTGAAAATGAATTTTCTTTCGATGATACAAGACTGTTTACGGAATTCATAGCAGAATATTTAATCTCCAAAGCACCAGATTCATTTACTATCGAACGCTTAAAGAAAAATCGGCAAAACAAATTGTATATCGATTATATTCAACATGCAGAAGGGAAAACCATTGTGGCACCTTATTCTGCTCGGGGAAATGATACAGCTGCTCTAGCCACTCCCTTATTTTGGGATGAAGTAACAGACGAACTTCGTATGGAAGATTTTACGATCTTAAACATGATGAAGCGTATAAATGAAAAAGGTGACCCGTTTCAATCCTATTTCGAGACGAAACAAAAGCAAAACTTTTCACCCATTCTTGAATTTTTAAAACAAAAAAAATAGCCGGGATACCCCGGCTTACAGCCATTCGTTTAACACCTGTTTTGAATGTTCTTCCAAGTTCTTATATTGATTGATTTCTTTTGAGATTTCTTCCTTTTTCACATAAGAAAATAAATGTTGTTCTAACTGAACTTCTATTTGGAAGCGATGTGTAAAGGTTGCATTCCCGATTAAGTCAATTTTGAAAGAGTCATCAACTTTATGAGCAACACAGCGTACCTTGCCACCTGGGTTAAACACATCTACCGGTTGTTCAAACTCATTTAGGCCCAGCAAACAAGTAACAAGCGTAGAAGCAGCCATTGCTGTTCCGCAAGCATTCGTAAACCCAACTCCTCTTTCAAATGTACGTACATAGATACTTCCTTCCTGAAGCGGCTTTACGAAGCTCACATTTACTCCATCTGGAAATAACTCGTTTGGGCTATTTACCTTTTCACTCAGTTCTTTTTGTATATTTGATTGAATTTGATCTTTTGTCACAATCCCGATTAGATGAGGGTTAGGTACAGCTACAGCAGTGAACTTAATTTCTGAAAGCTCTTGTATTGGTTCATCTATTAATGTTTTTTGATTCAGAATTAATGGAAGATCTTTAAGTTCAAAAGAAACAGGAGAGATTTCCACCTGATATGTAGGGATTTCTCCAAGAATGCTTTCTCGCTCATTCACTTCTAAATTCGCTTTCATCGTTTCTATGACCGCACTTTGGATGGAAAGTTTTTCACAAACATAACGGGCCACACAGCGTAATCCATTTCCACACATAGACGCCTCTGACCCATCTGCATTAAATACTCTCATTTTGGCATCAAAATCTTCACTACCCAGTACAAATAAGATCCCATCAGCTCCTACTCCTTTTTCTCTATTACAAAGAAGTAATGCAAGCTCGGAACGCTGTTGCTCAGTAAATAAAGGATTGGTCATTTCATCAATGATGAGGAAGTCATTATTTGATCCATGACATTTTAATAATTCTAAAATCACATTCAAACCTCCATAAACATACATATTAATATTCTACATTTCCTCTATTGTACAATAAAGTAATCGTGTAGAACATTATGATTGTATTTTAAAGATAACAAATATCTTCTACAACCATCCGGTTAGACCAATTGATTGCTTCAGCATATAGTTTGAATAAATCTGTTTCCATGATCTCAAGCTTTTTACATAAATCTCCGATCATTTTCCATTGTGCTTTTTCAACCGCTACAGCAAGGTCCAACACATCTTTATACTCGTTTTGCACTCCCATTAACGCTTGGACCATGTCCTCCTTTACCGGAAGTGAATCAATCATTTTCTCTATTGGAATGGCCTTGACCGAATTCATAAAAGAAAAAATACCTGTCATAAAATATCCTGGTATTTTTTCGGATTTACCATTCCGTATTCTCCCAATTTCTTCGCACAGTCTCCCTCTTGTTAAGCATAGTTTTGCCACGTCTAATGAGATGCTAGAGGTTTGAGTTAATTCTTCTCTTGCTGCCAATACATATATCCAGTTCTCTATTTCGAACGGCCCAAACTGTTCGACCGCTTGGCGAATATGATAGATTTTTTCTTTTAATTTATTAGCCGGTGAATTAATTAGTTTTAAAATTTTGTATGAAAGTGAAGGATCTCTTTCAATAAAATCAACTATATCATTAACAGAAGTCTTTTCCTTTGATATAAATGCTCTCATATCAACATAAGAGGTAAAACATGCTGGAATATCAAAAGTTGAGAAAATTGCAGGCTTTGCAAAGTAATAGCCTTGAAACAGACTATAACCATTAGATTTTGCTTCCAAATATTCTTCGTTGGTTTCTATTTTTTCTGCGATTAAGGTTGTATCAGTATCCAATGCCTTTTTATTTATGCGCTTTCTAACGTTCTCATCTGTTTTTTGGAAGTCTACCTTTATAAAATTTGCCTGTTCTAATATGTCATTTGAATAAGGGTTCAGTTCATCTAGCAAGCTTGAATTAATCGCAATTTTATAATGACTTTTCTTCATTTCTTTTAAAATCTCTAATAGATTTCTACTTGGACGTGTAGTTTCAACAAGCTCTACGACTATCTTCTTCGAACTAACATAGGAAGGTAACCTCATATCTAAAAGTTTCTCTGTAAAATTAATAAAACAAGGCCTTCCTTCAGAAAGAGCATCTATCCCTATATTTAGAAAGCTATTAATTATCAACTCAGTGGTAGCTCGGTCACCATCTACTTTTGGAAATTCATTAATATGATTATTTCGATAAAGCAGCTCGTAAGCAAATATCCCTTCTTGCTGATTAAATATCGGCTGCCTTGCAACAAAAACTTCCATCCTACTCCCTCCGACCATTGCTCTTTGGCGAATATTTATATTTTATCGGAGGTAAATCATAGATACTGTCGAAGTTTGTAGGAAAGAAAATATTTATTGTTCTAAAAATTAAAATAAGGAGCATCTCAAAAAATGAGATGCTCCTTATCAATCATATATAATGTGTAAAGAAATTTACAAGGAATAAAAAAGCGATGACATAAAGAGGAACTGAAACGTCTTTCGCTTTTCCTATTGAAATTTTCACCAGCGGATATAATATAAATCCGATCGCTATTCCGTCAGCAATGCTATACGTGAATGGGATCATCACAATCATAATCAACGCAGGAAAGCTCTCGCTTAAATCCTTCATATCAAGGTTTCGGATATTCTGAAGCATTAATCCACCAATAATAATGAGGATAGGTGCGATTGCCGAGTCTGGTATCCACTTAAAAACCGGGATAAAAAATGCTGAAACAGCAAATAAAAGACCTGTTGTTACAGCAGTTAACCCTGTTTTTCCACCTGCAGCCATACTCGATATACTCTCCACTGTCGAAACGGTTGGACTTGTTCCGAAAAAAGCTGAAACAAAGGCAGAAACAGAATTCGCTTGTAAACCTTTGGAAAACTTTTCTGGACGATTGATAAATTGCGCGTGGCCATGAACCAATCCGATATTTTCAAATATTAGTACCATCGATAATGAGAATACCGCTACCCAAAAAGAAAAAGTAAGAATTTTAGCAAACGACATAGCCCCAAAAACTTCCGCGTATTCGCTGATTGTGAAGCTTGCTTGATTTTCACCAGAAACATCGATGGTTCCGAAAGCCCAAGCAATCATTGTTCCAAACGCTACCGTTACCAGAAAGTTTCCTGGTACTCCTCTTAAAAACAAAATAACCGCAATAACAAAGGTGATGATAGAAGCCAAAACACTAGGTTCGTTTAACGCACCAAGTGCTATTAAACTATTGGTTCCTTTTACAACTAAGCCGGCTTTTTCAAGACCAATAAACATAAGGAATAGCCCTAAGCCTACGGTTATTGCTTCCTTTAATGACTGTGGGATTGCCTGACTAAGCTTAATAGACAAGCTAGTAAAGGCAACAATCATAAACATAATTCCAGATACAAATACAACCGCTAACGCTTCCTGCCAGGTAAGCCCCATTGTTTGCACTAGGGTATAAGAAAACAGTGCGTTAATTCCCATTCCTGGAACAAGAATAATCGGTGCATTCGCCCACAAGCCCATGAGAAGACAACCGACAACAGACGTAAGAATAGTCGCGATTATTGCTCCTTCAAGCGGAATACCTGCTTCAGATAAGATAAGCGAATTAACAGCAACAATATACACAATCGTGAAAAAGCCGATCGTTCCTGCAGCGATCTCCTTTTGAATGGATGATTCATGCGCTTCAATCCTAAAAAAACGATGTAACCATGCACTTATCATATGGATTCCAATCTATTTAATTAGCCCTCTCCCTACCCGCTTTCACTCAGTAAATATGAGTCAGCCACAATCATATATTTTATCACATTTTGCACTTACTGCCAATTCCTTGTTAAGGTAGTCGCATCAATTCTTTATACAAATTTTCTTTATCAAGAGCACCTGTTACTTTATTTCTTATAACTCCCGTTGAATCAATAAAATAACTTGTTGGATATGCCAAAATTTCATATTCAGCAGAGACTTCTCCCTTTTCGTCTAATAAAATTGGAAAGGTCAGCTTTTGGTCCTCGACAAAGGCTGTTACGTCCTTAAGGCTATCTTCTGTGTTTGTCATGTTCAATGCAAGAATAACATATCCCTCATCCTTATGTTCTTTATACAACTCCTCCATATGTGGCATTTCAGCCTTACAAGGTGGACACCAACTTGCCCAAAAATTCAATAGAACCTTCTTTCCACGATAATCTGCCAGGCTCACTTGGTTCCCGTTTAAATCCCTCACTTGAAAGTTTGGTGCTTGATTCTCCATTTTTATTCCTACTGGTAGTCTGTCAGCATCTTTGATTACTTCGTATTTATTTTCGTCTACCTTGCTAATTAACCCCTTCTCTTTTAATAAAAACTTGTCAACGACAAACAGTACTAAGACAATCAACGTAATGATGATCATAAATTTTCTCATTGTAAATCCTCCACAATAAAAACCAACCCCAGGTTGAAGTTGGTTTCATCATACTATAACTATTTCAATTATTCTATCTCACTGCTCAATGATTTCTATACCGATAGATCTTGGTCAGAATAGAAAGGAGTATGACTTTATCGAGGTCAGTTACCTCTTCACTAAATGTAAGTATGGGTGTATTTACATCTTTAATATGCTTGTCCCAGATACGTGGCAGAAAACCTCGTCTCACTCTAGCCAATATTTCTCCTTGAGAGTTGTATAGTTTGATATCTGTAAAAACGGAAGAGGATTGAACGATTACTTCCTTTTTAGCAATATTTGTTTCTACCACATACCTTTCAAAAGACTTCCTTTGAACACTCGAAACACATTTATCACCCACATTATTCATGATTAAAATGTTCTTTCCTTTTAGTATAAATGTGTATAACTCTCCTCCATCAGACTTTGAAAAGGTATACGTTTTCGGAAAAAATTGATCTATAAAATAAGGAATAAACCATCTAAATTTGTATTGATAAAAATCCTTTATTTCCGCACTAAGTTGACCGTTTTTGCTAAATAGAAGCATCCTTAAAGAGGGTGCAGGAAGAAACTGAATAGCCATAGAAGAACCAACAACAGACTCTTCTGTTCTCTCAATAACCGGCTCATCCGAATCTTCCATTCTATGTTTATTGACTAGAAATATTTGATAAGATATGAAACTGTACACAATAAAAGGCAGAGTTAATAGGAGAACACTATGATGTTGTTTCAGAGTAACTCCGATACATACTAAGAAAAATGGTGGTATTAGTGCAACAATGCTCGCATGTAAACTCGTCATTGCTGCGTAGTGATAATAGTTATGGATTTTCATAAAACAGTCTCCTTAGAAAGAATTTCCCTACTTCATTCTATGAAACTGTTTCTCTATTCATGATACTTCTTATTATCCTTGCACCCTTACTTTTGTTCGTTGAATTACATTCTTCACTTTTTTCAAACCAGTTCCAATAAAAAATGATAGTTTTTTTTCAACCTTTCCAGCCCCATACACATAACGCTGATAAAAGAATTGAATAACCTCTTCAAGAAACAAGAGAGTAATAAAAGGCGTAAGCGCAAGCAAGACCCATACCGTCATTTTAATCTCCTCCCTGCTAATGTTTTACAGTGTATTCAAAACCAAACCAATCTATGAAACTCGTATTTTAAGTGATTTTAGGCTTAAAGGTGCATAATAGCCTCGATACTTGCAAGCCCATCCTCGTATCCTTGTTGATATAGCTCTTCTAGTCTCGTCGCATTTCTCTCCAATCGACCAACCTTAATTGGGCTTGATGGTCGAATAACCATTATATTTCCCTTCTTTTCTTCCTGAATAATCTCATTTATTGTGTCATTATACATTTGATATCGACGTGTTAACGCTCGTTGTAGACCAGGATACTGAGGGTACCTCTTCTTTACGAGAAAACCAAATCGTGAAGGTTTTTTTGTGTACCCTTCGTTTCTAGTTAATACAACTATATTCTTTCCATAACCATCACTTTTGGCCTTTTTTAAAGGAATCGAATCACTAATTCCCCCATCTAGTAAGTATCTACCTTTAAAAAATATTTCTTGAGAAACAAATGGAAGAGAGCTCGACGCTTTCAATACGGTCAGCATCTCTTGACCATAATCATTTTTGTTAAAATACACTGGTTCACCAGATGCACAGTCGGTTGTTCCAATGACAAATTCTGTTTTATTTTGATAAAAGGATTCGAAGTCAAACGGTATTAGCCTTGATGGAATTTCATGGAAGATAAAATCCATCCCAAATAACTCCCGTTTTTTTATATAATTTTGCAAAGAGAGATAACGTGAATCCGATATATACTCGAGATTCACCCTTTTATTCCTCCCTTTTTGCTGTGATAAATATGAAGCAGCATTACACGCACCAGCAGACACTCCAATAACATAAGGAAACGATAATCCGTTCTCTAAGAAGCTCTCTAACACACCTGCCGTATATACTCCGCGCATTCCGCCGCCTTCTAATACAAGACCTGTTCCATCTACAAACACATCATTACTTCCTTTCTACGCACCCTTCATTTACATATTATAACAAATTCCAATTCTCATACATACAAAAAAGCCCAGAGTCTTCTAGGCTTTATGTGAAACATTATCGGATGAGACGGAAAATAAACGGAATTCGATACGAAGTACCCTCGTACGCTTTAATAGCCCCAATAATCGTAAAGATAAATCCAGCCAGTCCAACTACCCAAATGGTTAAAAAACCAATTAAGACAATCATTAAAATAACACTAACAAACGTGTAGACAGTGTAAGAGATAAAAAAGTTCATGTACTCTTTTCCATGGTAATCAATGTATGATGACGAATCTTTTTTAATAAGCCAAATTAGCAAGGGCCCGATAAACACTGTAAAAAAGCTAATCACATAAATGGCAGCAGCCAAGGTTCTTTCTTCATTTGTTGGCATTCTATTCACTCCTTTTTATCCTATAGTATTATTTACGGTTGAAATTATGAAAGGTTTCAGGAGATTTATGTACAAATATTCCGGCTTGGAGAGTTCTTGTTCAGGACATGCTGCAATAGATATATAGTAGTCAACTTATAGAGAGGTGAAGCAGCTGATGATGTCAAAAATAGAAGCATTTGTACTCGGTATTATTCAGGGATTAACTGAATTTATTCCCATCTCTAGTACTGGTCACTTGTATTTAGGAAGGCATTTATTTGGACTTGATGAAGCGGGTATTTTCTTAGATACGATGCTACATATCGGTACGCTATTAGCCGTTTTAGTCATTTATAAAAATGAACTCATTACAATAATAAAGAACCCATTTGGAAAGCTTTCTAAACTCGTTATCATTGGTACGATCCCAGCAGTTGTAGTTGGGCTCTTATTAAGTGATTTATTTGATTCTATCTCTAAGACTGGTATCACCATTGGCTGGGAATTTATTTTTACAGGAATTATATTATGGATTGCAGAAGGTGTACGTCGCGGTGAAAAAACGTTACATTCTATCACATACGGAGATGCTTTATTTATCGGAACTTTCCAAGCTGCAGCTATATTCCCTGCTGTTTCACGTTCTGGGTTAACTATTGCCGCAGGTCTGTTCAGAAAGCTCGATCGAGAAACCGCTGCCTACTTCTCATTTCTACTTTCTATTCCTGCTATTGCTGGTGGAGTGGTTTTACAATTTGGAGAATTAGCATCTGGACAGGTTGAAAATATCAGTTTTAGCAGTCTTCTTGTTGCGACCATTGCTTCGGCTTTATTTGGATATATTGCCGTTGTTTGGATGATAAATTTTTTAAAGAAGCACTCCTTACGATTTTTTGCTGTGTATGTTTGGATATTAGGACTATTAATCATCATACTACAGTTGATGGGAATTTTTTAATACACTCACCTTCTGGTGGGTTTTTTCCATTCTTTTTAGTATGGGAGATTGAAACGTAAAAGATTACGAATGAAAGTTAGGTTGAAAAGATGAACAAAATACTATTAAAGAATGCTCATATTTATCCCATTACCTCAAAACCCATTCATTGTGGGGATATTTTAATCGAAGATGGTAAAATAAGTAAAATACATTCTAAAATTTCTTCTGACAGTACAACAAAGATCATTGATTGCAACGGTTATTTTTTACTACCGGGTTTCATTGATACTCATACCCATTTAGGTCTTTACGATGAAGGGACGGGGTGGGCTGGTAACGATGCGAACGAAACAATTGATCCAATGAGTCCTCATGTTCGTGCCATAGATGGTGTGTATCCTCTTGACCCTGCCTTTTCTGATGCTATCAAGCATGGAATCACCACCGCTCATGTTATGCCAGGAAGCGCAAACGTAATTGGTGGGACGACTTCTGTCATTAAGACATTTGGAAAAAACATTGAAAAGATGGTTGCGCAAGAAACAGCCGGTCTAAAAATTGCATTAGGTGAAAATCCAAAAAGAATCCATAGTCAAGGGAATAACGATTCCATCACTAGAATGGGAATCATGGGAATGCTTCGTGAAAAGTTTAGAGAAGCTCAGTATTGTGATAATCCAGATTTGTTACGGATTGCTCCGATTGTTATGGCATTAAAACGGGAGATACCAGTTCGGATACATGCTCATCGGGCAGACGATATCATTTCGGCAGTTCGATTTGCAGAGGAATTTAACCTTGACTTACGAATAGAACATTGTACAGAAGGCCATCTTGTTGCAGAAGAATTGCAAGGGATTGGTCTTAAGGTTAGTGTCGGCCCAACCCTAACGAGGCGTTCAAAAGTAGAACTAAAGAACAAAAGTTGGAAAACTTATCAGGAATTAACTGACCATGGAGTGGAAGTCTCCATTACAACGGATCATCCATATACCCCTATTCAATACTTAAATATTTGTGCAGCGATTGCTACTCGAGAAGGACTTCCAGAGCAAAAGGCATTAGAAGGAATTACTATATTACCAGCACGAAATTTACGCCTCGATGATAAAATTGGAAGCATAGAAATTGGTAAAGAAGCAGACCTTGTTCTTTGGAGTCATCATCCATTCCATTTTTTATCAAAACCAAAATGGACAATGATAAAAGGCGCTATTGTATATAGTCAAGCATGATTTTTGTAGGATTTTGTCTGTCAAAAATTGACGATAAAAATAGATCAATTTCTATGCATTTTCCTATTCCAATCGGTAATAAATTTTAGTATGATACTTTAGTGAGTAATAAGTAATTTATTTTATTAGAATAAAATATAGGCAAGACTAGGGAAGGCAAATGGTGCGCCACCAGGTATCTGGTTCTAGTGGGTTCGATTCCCACCCCGAAATTTTTTAGCACTACAAAAAATTTCGAGGGTAGGATCGGAGTCTCTATTTGTCATGGAGTCGGACTGTCCTCATATTGGAGGGATACACATGATCAAGAAGCGCGAGCTTCACGACTGCCATGCACTTTACGATTTAATGACGCATCCAGAAGTCTTTCCTTTTGTACGTCAAAAAGCACATTGTTATGACGAATATCTATTTATAACAAAACAAACAATGGAAGCAGAAGAACGTGGAGAAATAATCTCTCGTACGATCCTTGATGAATGGGGTTCTCCAATAGGAACAATTAATTTGTTTGATATCGAGGACAATGCAGGCTTTCTTGGCACTTGGCTAGGAAAACCATACCATGGCAAAGGATACAATAAGATTGCCAAAGAAGCTTTTTTTGAAGAGCTTTTTTATGAGTTAGGAATAGAGACCATTTATATGCGAATAAGAAAGGTTAATGTCCGCTCGCAAAAAGCAGCAGAGAAATTACCTTATGTTGTTTGCGCTAATGAAACGAGAAAAGCTTTACTTGACCAATTAAATAAAGATGAAGATCTTTATAACTTATACGAAATACCAAAAGATTTATACACATTGCATGTTAAGCGTGAAAGCCATCAGCAATCGCAACAACCATTACATCAAGAATCAACACACTTATTAGAAGCATAAACGAAAATAAAAGAAACGCTCTTTATTGAACTGCACCCCAATTGTTAGACACTAATCTAACAATGAGGGGTGCAGTTTTTTATATGACTAAATTTACATCAGA
>NZ_JBPCCH010000043.1:0-2049 GCF_050971805.1 Robertmurraya mesotrionivorans
AGCTATGTTAAATAACTCTGTTGATATTTGATTACAACGAACTCTTGTTCTATAATGGATTTGTAAAATTAACAAGATGGAGTTGGCAAGAATGGCATTGAAGGACATTATCCAAGAAATTAGAAAGTTGAGTACGGCAGACCAATACCGACTAAAAGAGTTCTTTACTAAATCTTTGGCTTCCTATTCTGCAAGTGAACCTGTTTTTAAAGAGGTTTCAGACCGGAAGCATAAAGATGGATTTACTTGCTCTTATTGCCATTCCAATAACTCCGTTCGTTTCGGTAAGTATAATGTGAAAATGGGTAGCAGAACAATGGAGCGTCAACGATACCGCTGCAAAGATTGCGGAAAGACGTTTACTGATGTGACTAATACGCCTCTTCATCGTACTCATCTTCCTCACAAATGGTTGGAGTTTGTTCAGTGTATGATAGAAGGTTATTCTCTGCGTAAGTCGTCAGAGCTTTTAGAAGTTCATTATGTAACTTTATTTTATTGGAGGCACAAGCTCCTTTCAGCCATTAAAAAGATGGATTTTGACCAATTCGAAGGTATTGTGGAAATGGACGAAACTTATTTTCTCTACTCGGAAAAAGGGAAACGTAAAGTGGAGGGTCGAAAAGCTCGAAAACGTGGAGGGTCGTCTTCTCAACGGGGTATCAGCAAAGAACAAGTCTGTGTTCTTGTTGCAAGAGACCGTCAAAAGGTAACATACTCGAAAGTAGTTGGTCAGGGTCGGATTATAAAAACTCGTTTGGAAGAAGCTATTGGGTCTAAACTTACATCTTCCAATGTTCTTTGTACTGATGCTTGGCGGGCATTTATGACCTACGCAAAAGAAAAAGGACTTGAACATTATAGATTTAAATCAGATGGTAAGGAACGTGTCCGTGGTGTTTATCATATTCAAAATGTAAATAGTTATCACAGCCGTTTAAAAGGCTGGTTAAATCGATTTAATGGTGTGGCTACAAAATACCTCGACCATTATTTGAGTTGGTTTCAATTTCTCGACCAAATCAAACATCGAAATGACGACACAACTGTTAGTAAGATGATTGTTGAAAGTAGCCTGCATTCAATTGATGTCAGCTATGATAAATTGCGTTTATCACAATTTTCATTATGAACAATCAAACGATGTATCGAAGGTGAGATAGAAAAAAGGGGTAACAATAGATGGTTTATAATTTGAAATCAAGTTTATCCGATACAAATGATTTTATTTGCAACCTGCAAAAAAGGATTTCAGAAATAATCAAAGATGATTTGATTGGTATCTATATCCACGGTTCTTTAGCAATGGGAGGATTTAATCCGAAGAGTAGTGATATTGATGTACTGGTCGTTACAAACAAGTCGATGACAGTTGAAACTAAAAGGAAATTAGCAAAGCTCTTATTAATGCAGTCTAGTTCCCCTTATCCTGTTGAAATTAGTTTCCTGAATACTGAACAATTAAGGGTCTGGCAGCATCCTTGCCCATTTGATTTTCATTATAGTGAATTTTGGAGAGAACGATATGCCAATGATTTATTAAGTGGAACAGACAAATTTTTGAATGGTGATGTTAATACCGATGCAGATTTAGCTGCTCATATTACCATCACTAATAAAAGAGGGGTTTGTGTATATGGTAAATCTATTGATGAAGTTTTTCCGTTAGTTCCATCCTCAGATTATCTATCATCAATAATGGGTGATTTCACAGATTGTTTAGAAAATATCGAAGAAGACCCAATTTACTGTACGCTAAATTTGATTAGAGTTTATTGGTACCTAAAAGAAGGAGTTGTTTCTTCAAAGCAAGAAGCTGGTAACTGGGGGTTATCTAAATTTCCAAAAGAGATGAAAAACACTGTTGAAAAAGTGGTTAAATGTTATTCAAATGATAAAGATACTTATGGTTTTGAGAAAGATGAACTTGTAAAGTTAAAAAACTACATTTTAAACGATGTAAAGAAATTATTGAACTAACAAGGGAACTCCTAAATACTGGAGTCCCCTCGTTTATATTAAAAATCAACATTATTGTTTAACATAGCT
>NZ_JBPCCH010000044.1:0-1636 GCF_050971805.1 Robertmurraya mesotrionivorans
TAAGCGGCGTTAGCCCTGTATTCTAAGGGACTAAGGCCGTTTAGTCTTTTTTGTAATCTTTCATAATTATAAAATTTTATGTACTCCTCAATGTCTTTTTTCAACTCTTCAAAGGTGCTGTACTTGTTCAGATAATACTTTTCACTTTTCAATGTTCCCCAAAAAGACTCCATTGGTCCATTATCGATACACCTTCCTACCCTCGACATACTTTGAACCATCTCTGCTTTATCAATTTTCCTTTTAAAAGCAGGGGAAGTGTATTGAAATCCTCGATCACTATGGAAGAGGGGTTTTGCTCCCGGATTAGCTTCCAACGCTAATTCGAAAGTTTTAAATACCAACGAATTATTATTAGAAGTGCCTAATATATAACTAACAATGGATCCATCGCACAAATCTAAAATTGCACTCAAATAAGCCTTATGTGTAGCCCCGTATTTCATTTCAGTCACATCTGTTAACCATTTTTCATTTGGGTTCTCTGCGGTGAATTCTCTGTTCAAGATGTTTTCAGCGACATGTTTGGGTGTACTTGGCTTATATTTTTTGCCTTTGCGTCGAATCAACGATTGGATTCCGGCGATTCTCATCAATCGATATACTCGCTTATGATTTATAGGCGTTGATAAGGTACGGTTCAGGTTCATCGTCATGCGACGATATCCATATATTCCGTCCACTTTCGCATATAAACTTTTTATCTCCTCTAGAATTTTCTCATTCAATTTCTCATTATCTGAAGGGGTGCGATTAAGCCATTTATAATAAGAAGAACGTTGAATTCTCGCAATCTTGCATAATAGCACAATGGAGAATTTCTCTGCCTCATGAAGTTCCTGAATAGCTATATATTTATCGGTTAATCGAATTTGGCTTAATGACGTTTCTTTAAACGCCTCCTTTCGAGCTCCTCCAACTTTTTTAAGAATGCATTCTCGGCCCGAAGACGCTCATTTTCCCTTTCCAATCGCTTCATTTCGCGTTGGATCTTTTCTTCGGGGGTTAACTCCGGCTCTGCTTTACACTGGCCGCGCTTATCCTTGAGACCGTCTTCTCCTTCTTTCTCAAACTTCTTCACCCATTGATATACCTGTTGATAGGAAACATTAAAATGTTCAGATGTTTGATGATAATTTTTCCTGTTCTGTACGCAGTACATAATAATTTCCAAACGTTCTTCTAGTGTAGTGGACCGGCCTTTAATCATAGAGTTATTCATCCTTTTCATCTCTTTTAATTCTCTATGATCATTATAATTCCTTATCCATTGTTTCAAAAGTGAACGACTGGACATTTCATACTTCCGTACAACCTCATTCATAGAATAGTTCCCAGAAAGATAATCAAGGACTGCAGCTGTTTTGACATCTTTGGAATAACGTTTCCATCCTTTTGATCCTTGAAGTCCGTCCATTCCATATGTCTGATATAGATAAATCCATTTATTTAATGTATCTTCAGTTATTTTATGTTGTTGACAGAAAGCTTGAATGGATGAATTCCTGTTTTGGTATTTGATAATAAATTCTAATTTTTCTTGTGCTGAATATGCACTTTTCGCCATAAAAAAACCCCCAATAAAGTAAACAGATTTTTTATTATTTCATCTGTCTACTTTATCGGGAGCATATCA
>NZ_JBPCCH010000045.1:0-1495 GCF_050971805.1 Robertmurraya mesotrionivorans
TGAACTATAACCCGAATAATGGACACCTTTTAAAAAGGGACGTTATTCGGGTTTTTCTATGTCTTATAAAAAGAGACCCGTTTATAATAAAAGAACCTATTGTGGACGGAGGATTTAAATGAACATGAAGTTATTTTCTAAGAGTCAAATGAACGAGTTGGAGAAGAACCCTAACGTTATTCGCGTAACTCAAAAAACAATTACCTACAAACCAGAGTTTAAAGTAAAAGCAGTCCTTGAAAACCTTAAAGGGAAAAATCCTACTCATATCTTTGTAGAACATGGTTTTGATCTTGATATTATCGGAAAGGGGCTACCAAGAAAACGATTATATCAGTGGAAACAGATTTACAATGAATCTGGAGAACTAGGCTTATCTTTAGATAATCGAGGGAAAATAAAGACTGAACGAACATCCTTACAGGAATTATCCTTGGAGGAAAAACTCAAAAAAGCAGAGGCAAGGATTAAGTTCTTAGAGGTTGAAAATGATTTCTTAAAAAAGCTAGAAGAACTAGAGAGGCAGGCGCTGGTAAAGAAAAAACGTTATTAACACCATCAGAAAAATGTCAACTTATTAAGCTTACTCTTTATAATGGCCAATTAAAGAATATGGTGACTTATCTTTGTGATTTGGCAGGGGTAAGTAGAAGTGGATACTATGAATGGTTAAAGGCATCCGAGACTAGAAAGAGCCGCCATGAACAGGATGAAAAAGACATCGCTCTAATCAAAGAGATCTTTTACAAAAAGAAAGAAAAAGTAGGGGCACTCCAAATCAAAATGTTCTTAGAAAATGACAAAAACGTTGTCATGAATCATAAGAAAATCAGAAGATTAATGGGAAAATATAGGCTCTACACAAAAATAAGGAGGCCAAATCCTTATAAGAAAATGATGAAGGCTTCTCTGGAACATCGTTCCTGCCCTAACCTATTAAAACGTGAGTTTAACCAAGGAGAGCCAGGCAAAGTATTACTGACTGATATCACTTATCTCTATTATGCCAATGGCCAAACTGCTTACTTATCATGTGTTAAAGACGGATGTACGAAGGAAATACTTGCCCATTATTTATCTACTTCTCTGGAAATGGAGATTGTTTATAAAACATTAATAAAATTAAGGAAAACGTTATCGAATGCTTTTAATAAAGAGGTTATTCTTCATTCAGATCAAGGATTTCATTACACTAGTCCACTATTTCAAAATAAGGTGAAGAAATTAGGAATTACACAATCTATGTCTCGAAAAGGAAACTGTTGGGATAATGCCCCAATGGAATCCTTCTTTGGTCATTTTAAAGATGAAGTCAATTATAAAGAGTGTAAGAGCTTGAAAGAATTAAAGTGTGTAGTAGATACTTATATGCAAGAGTATAATCATAAACGTTATCAGTGGGGATTAAATAAGATGACTCCGGCTCAATACCGAAGTCATCTGTTGGCAGCTTAAGTCTCTTTATTAAACTGTCCATTTTATGGGGTATAGTTCA
>NZ_JBPCCH010000046.1:0-1466 GCF_050971805.1 Robertmurraya mesotrionivorans
TGTACCCGATAGAGTAGACACTGAAAAAAGGTCTGCCCTATCGGGTACTTTTATGTATAATGAAAAAAAATGTGGGAATCGGAGAATAATCTTATGCCAAAAAAACTCTTCAATGATAAAGAAATAAAAATCCTTTCTAATAATCAATATGTCAAATCTGTCAGTACAAAAGGTATTACCTATACGGATGAATTTAAAAGGATTTTTATAGCTGAAAGCGAAAATGGAAAATCACCACGACAGATCTTTGAGGACAAAGGTTTTGATATTGATATCATTGGTATCGTTAGAGTAAATAGAGCAGCGTATAGATGGCGTGTTGCTTATAATAAATCTGGAGTAATGGGCCTTCGAGATTCACGTAAAGATCATTCTGGGAGACCCACTAAAAGAGAGCTTAGTTTAGAAGAAAAAAATGCAAAATTAGAAGCACAAATTCAACTGTTGCGAGCTGAAAATGAATTACTAAAAAAGTTAGACATGATGGAAAGGGGCTGGAGAGAAACGAGTAAAAGTATCAGCGGAAAAGAAATTTCTCTTAATTCGTACAGTAATAGAAAAGTATGAACTTAAAAATATGGTAAGTTACTTATGCGAAATATCCGGAGTTTCTCGCTCGGGTTATTATAATTATTTTTCTCCGAAATCTCAGGAAAACAGAGATCGCCGTGAAAAAGAAGATTTAATCTTAAAAGAAAATATTTTAAAAGCTTTTCATTTTAAGCGACGTCATAAAGGTGCACGGCAAATTAAGATGACGTTAAAAGGGCAGTTTGATATTAAATATAACTTAAAACGAATCCGAAGGATTATGAAGAAATACAAGATTATATGCCCTATTAGAAGAGCCAACCCTTATAAAAAGATGTTAAAAGCTACCCAAGAACATTCGGTACAACCAAATTTACTTAACCGTGAATTTAAACAAGATATCCCAGGTAAGGTATTACTTACTGACATTACTTATTTTTATTACGGTAAGGGACAAAAAGCTTATTTGTCCACTATTAAGGATAGTTCAACGAATGAAATATTGGCCTATAATGTTTCTAATCGACTTACATTGGATTTAGCTACGGATACATTAGTAAAGTTAAAGAATAATAGACGAGTAGAGTTGGCAGAAGGAGCCTTTATTCACTCAGATCAAGGGGTACACTACACTAGTCCCAATTTTCAGAAGCACGTAAAAAAACTAGGTCTAGGACAATCAATGTCAAGAAGGGGAAACTGTTGGGATAACGCTCCACAAGAGTCTTTTTTCGGACATTTTAAGGATGAAGCATTTATAAAACCGTGTAATTCTTTAGAAGAACTTAAAAGGGAAATAAGAAGTTATATGACTTACTATAACAATTTCAGATATCAATGGAATTTAAAGAAGATGACCCCTGTTGAATACAGAAATCATCTTCTTGATGTGGCATAACCTTTTTTTAAATGTCCTTTACAACGGGTACACTTTA
>NZ_JBPCCH010000047.1:0-1441 GCF_050971805.1 Robertmurraya mesotrionivorans
TGAAGTGACCCCATAAAGTTAGACATTTTATTTCATCAGGCAGCTCTTAAGGTCTGAGTCCGGTATTGTACCGGACTCAGACCTTTTAATTTGGACTTAATCCTTTTGTGATTGTAGTAATCAATATATTCTTCTAACTCAAGCTTAAAATGTTCTACACTTTCAAACTCTTGAGTATATAAAAATTCAGATTTTAGGATGCCGAAAAAGTTCTCTATTACTGCGTTATCGTAACAGTTTCCCTTACGTGACATACTTTGTGTAATCTCATTTTCTTTTAAAGCTTGTTGATATTGGGGCATCTGATAATGCCAGCCTTGGTCTGAGTGGATTAGTAATTTGTGTCCATCTGACAGTCTTTCAAATGCCTTTTTCAACATCTTTGATACAAGGGTATATCTTGGTTTTGATTCGATAGTATAGGCTATAATTTCTCCATTAAATAAATCTAACATCGGTGACAAGTACAGCTTTTCACCAAACAATTTAAACTCAGTAATATCTGTAACCCATTTTTCATTCGGGCTTTCAGCCTTGAAGTTACGGTCAAGTATATTGGGTGCTGTCTTACCAACCTTCCCTTTATAAGAACGATATTTCTTCATTCGAACAATACTTTTTAACCCTAACTCTTTCATGAGGCGTTGGACCTTTTTGTGATTAACGTTATGTCCTTGGTTCTTTAGCTCATCTTTAATACGACGATAACCATATCGCCCTTTGTGATCATGATAGATTGCTTGAATCATGGTTTTTAATTCTGTATCTTTATCTAGTCGACTAAATAGTTTCACGCAATAATAGTATGTACTACGTGGAATATCTGCTAATTTAAGTAAACCTTTTAATGGAAATTCATTCCTTAGTTCATACACTACTTTCGCTTTGTCTTGCTTTGTAATGCTTCCTTCTTCTGAACTAAGGCATTCAACTTTTTTAAGTATGCATTCTCCATACGTAAACGTTCTATTTCTTCTTGTAGTGCTTCTACAGATCCTTCAACAGGTATAGCTTTCTTTGTTTTCTTTTTCATAGGTAAACGCCCCTTTTTTTTGGATTGAAGGGCGTCCATTCCTTCTGACTCGAATTGCATTCTCCATTTACGGATTAAACTAGGAGAAGAAATCCTAAAAATAGCCGCTGTTTCATTTGGTGACGTCCCATTATCATTCATATAGTTAAGTACGTCTAGTTTAAACTGCGCGGAGTAACTTGTATAGGATTTAGTAAATGCTTCAGCACCGTTTTGTTCATATTGCCTAACCCAGTTCATAACTTCACTTTTATTTGCCCCTATTGATTCTCCAATGTAGGCATGACTACCTTGTCCCTCTAGATAGCGTTTAACAGCTAACAATTTATCTTCTGATGTAAATTTAGTCATATAAAAAACTGCACCCCTCATTGTTAGATTAGTGTCTAACAATTGGGGTGCAGTTCA
>NZ_JBPCCH010000048.1:0-1434 GCF_050971805.1 Robertmurraya mesotrionivorans
TGAACTGCCCCGTAAATGTTAGACACCAAACTAACATTTACGGGGTGTTTTTTATGAGTAATTTTACTGCTAAAGAGAAAATATTTATCTCTCGTCTTTACCTTGAGGGGAAACATAGTTTTTTGGAACTTCAAGACTTATATAAAGTCTCCTATCAAATGATTCAAGGATGGGTGCGATTATATCAAGTACAGGGAGAAGAGGGGTTTAGAAAATCCTATACAAGTTATTCTGCGGAGTTTAAAATGGATGTACTTAATTATATGAAGGATACTGGGACATCCTCCTACGATGCAGCTGCTATTTTTAATATTTCTTCTCCATCATTAGTTCGAACATGGCGGCTAAATTTTAATGCTGGTGGATTCGATGCCCTCATTCCTAAGAGAAAGGGGCTAACATCCATGGAAAAAGAAACAAAAAAGAGAAAGTTAGTAGAGAGTTCAACTGAAGCGCTTGAAGAACGAATTAGACAACTTGAAATGGAGAACGCCTATTTAAAAAAGTTAAATGCCTTAGTTCAAATGCAGGAAGAATTACATCCAAAATTAAAGCGCAAGTAATTTATGAACTAAAGGCAATCTATGATGTAGTGGCCCTTATCAAAGTCGCTGATATTCCACGTAGTACCTATTATTATTGGGAAAAACGTTTAAATCGGGAAGATAAATATTTTGCAGTAAAGACAGCTATCCAATCTATTTTTCATGAACATAAAGGGCGTTATGGTTATCGTCGTATCACAAAAGAATTAAAGAAAATCGGGTTTTCTCATGATCCCAAGACCATCAACCGTCTTATGAATGAAATGGGCTTAAAATGCCTGGTTCGATTGAAAAAATATCGCTCTTACAAAGGAAATGTCGGGCGTATTGCCCCGAACGTGATTCAACGTGATTTTAAAGCAGAAAAAATGAATCAAAAATGGGTAACTGATGTAACGGAATTCCATCTATTTGGTGAGAAGCGCTATTTATCACCCATCCTTGATTTATGTAATGGCGAAATCATTGCCTATAAAGTAATGAAACGACCAGTTTATCAACTTGTAGGTGATATGTTGGAACAAGCAGCTAAGCGTTTAAAATCAGAAGATAGAGTCATCCTCCATTCCGATCAAGGATGGCATTACCAAATGAAAAGATATCAAAGAACATTAAAAGAGCATGGCATTATTCAAAGCATGTCTCGTAAGGGAAATTGTTTAGACAACGCCGTCATGGGAAATTTCTTTGGCTTATTAAAGTCTGAGTTGTTTTACCTCCAGAAATTCAAAAGTATGGAGCACTTTGAAGAAGAATTAGATGATTATATTAATTACTATAATCACAAACGTATGAAGGAAAAATTAAAAGACCTGAGTCCGATAGAATACCGAACACAGGTCTTAGAAGTTGCTTGATAATATATGTCTAACTTTTTTGGGTCAGATCA
>NZ_JBPCCH010000049.1:0-1421 GCF_050971805.1 Robertmurraya mesotrionivorans
AGTCAAGTCCTCAATATTGTGTAAATTCGGTACAAGTGTTTCCAACCAGTTTTTTACTTACTTGGCCTTTAACCAAACACCATTACAATTTTTTTTGAGAAACTTCCATGGTCTTTATTCCTCACAGGCAACAAAGGCTGTCAAAGGCCCTTTCTTTGATAGCCTTTGTTGCCTGTGAAATCATTCATTATGGAAGTATCGAAAAGACACGGTTATTTAGTAAGTGACTTTTTCTTACAGTATATAGTTTCTTGATAATGCATTAAAACAGCACCTATTAAACGAAAAGCTGATTGTGTGTTAGGGAAGACTCTTATTACTCTTTCTCTTCTACGAACTTCTTGATTTAAACGTTCTAGAGAGTTCGTGCTACGGATATGTGAACGAATTTCAACAGGATAATTCATATTCTGTATGGTGTCTTCGAACCCTTCATCTAGAACCGATAACGCCTTTTCATACTTAGGTTGATCTCCGAACTTACTCATCAGCTCATGTTTGAATTTCCTAACGTCCTCAATAGTAACTGCTTCAAATATTCGCTTGATCATGATGCGAATCTCAGAAGAATCCTTTTTGGGTAATTTTTCTATAATATTACGTTTAAAGTGGACATTACATCTCTGCCAGCTGGTACCAATAAATTCACGTTGTATGGCTTTCTGTAAACCCTGATGGGCATCAGAAATGACAAGTTTAGGTGATTGGATTCCACGTGATTTAAGTTGTTGAAAGAAACGGCTCCAACTATCATAACTTTCGGCGTGATCTACGCTTAGTCCTAGAATGACTCGTTGATTTTTTTCAGTAATGGCAGTGGCAATATAAACAGCTTTTGATACAACCTGTTGATGTTCTCGTACTTTGATATACATCGCATCAACAAAGAGAAAAGGATAGTAAGCGGTATTTAATGGTCGCTTAGCCCAATCATTAATAATAGGATCAAGTTTTTGAGTTAGAGACGAGACGAATGATTTTGATATGGATTCACCACATAGTTGTTCAACAACGTGCGTAACTTTTCTAGTAGAAATACCGTTAATAACCATCTCTATCATAGAAAGGACTAGCGCCTGGTCACAACGTGCATACTTTTCAAATACCGAAGGTGAAAATTCACCATTCCGAGTTCTAGGTACTTTGAGCTTTATTTTTCCGATACTCATGGTCAGGTCGCGTTCATAGTAGCCATTGCGATAGTCTAGGCGTTCATTAGAACGCTCGTAAGCAGAAGCGCGTAAATAGTCGTCTCTCTCTTTTTCCATAAACTCATTTAACACTAGTACAATAGCTGATTTTACAACTGCATCAATGTTAGAATTCATAACCGAATCTTTTAAAAGATCCATATTTAGGTTAAACTGTAAATGAGTCATTTTTATTCCTCTTTTCTATGTTTATCGTGGTTGTTAAACATT
>NZ_JBPCCH010000050.1:0-1354 GCF_050971805.1 Robertmurraya mesotrionivorans
ATGAGTCCGATTCAGTATCGAAATCATGCCCAGGAAGTTGCTTAATAATTCGTGTCTAACTTTTTGGGTTCAGATCAGTTCCTAGTCCCAATTCTTTCTTAATGCCTTGAGTCCAAAATTATAACCATACTCAGCTATATTATACTTTTAACTCCTCCCTACCCACTTGTGGGTAGGGAGGTGATTATTATCACAAAGCTAGAGCTCTACTAAACAAGAAAAAGCTCTCGTACCTTATTCAATAATGGGACAACGGACCTGTCCCCATGGTTCAGACCTGTCCCCATGGTTCACAAATTTGTCATGGAAGAGATCCTGACAATAGATATTTAATCCTATTTCTTTTTTCATATAATCACATAAGGGGAAGATTCTAAATGTAAAGGAGGTATTGTTAAGAATAGTTAGGGGTACGTTACCGTTTACTATTTGAAAGCTGAAGGAGCTGAGGAGCATGTTGTTAGTAGAAAGTTATATTATTAATCCGAATACTCTTTACATGTATGGTGTTTATGATCGAAATGCAAAGCTATGTACCATTGTTAGAGAACTGGAAAAGACCTTCTTCATAGATGATTCCCCTCTCCATATACTAGAAAATTGCATTAAATGTATCGGCTATGATTTAAAAGGTGCCATGTCTTCAGCTAAATGGATTCTTGGTGGTGAAATCCATATGCCACCTGTTATGATTAACCCGATTCAAAGCATCTGCTTATTCTCTGACAAATCAGCCAAGAATGACGATACAATTTGGTTTAACCCTGCACATATTGTTCGTACCCTAAGCTACAAGAAGAAAACATACATAGAATTCTCAAATGGGGCCACTCTCATTATCCATTGCTCAGTCTCTGCTTTTAACACAAAACTGCAGAATGCCATGCAGCTCAGATACATAACAACCGAAATGGGGAAAAATTCAAGATCAATGTCTATGATACTGGATCCAAATAAAAGAAAGCCTAGGAGTAAACCTAAAAAACGAGTAAAGTAATTTTCAATCAAACGTTTGATTGAATTTACAAAGAGTACCTATTATAAGGTCAGCCTGTTTTTAGGTTGACCTTATCTATAATCACACTCGCTTAAAAGCCCTTCTTTCCGCATATTCTCTACATAACGGGCAAGAATAGATCTTCTTTTTTTAAATTAGGTATTTCGTGTATTGTTTCGTTTTCCTTTTACCAAAGTAACATTTCTTTGAAAAAAACATATTATTGTCTCTCTTTACTCAGGAGTAGTTTTCTTGTTCCCCAAAAGGGACACAGTGCCTGTGAACTATACCCCATAAAATGGACAGTTTAATAAAGAGACTTAAGCTGCCAACAGATGACTTCGGTATTGAGCCGGA
>NZ_JBPCCH010000052.1:0-1330 GCF_050971805.1 Robertmurraya mesotrionivorans
CCATGTGCAAGCCTCGGCCATTGGCCTTCACTTCCACACGAGCATCCAATCCATGTACTTGGACATTCGACGAGAGTCTACTTCAACTTGTTTTCTCATCTTTGTTTCAAAATCCATCCCTCCACTTGTGTTTTCGTCCTTCAACATAAGACATAACCTCCATGGCATTTGGAAGAAACAAATCTGTTGTGTTTGGGGGAGGGTCGAATCGGAGAGTCGAAGGGCTGAATATGAATAAATCGTGGCAGCAAGGCCACTCTACCACTTACAATACCATGTCGCGTATTTAAGTCATCTGCAAAGGATTCTACCAATCACTTGGTTGGAATTACTTTACAAGGCGGCCCCTGCGACTGATCCGTCATGAGGGCTTAGCCAACGTCGGACGCGTTGCCTTGGGTGGGCATGGGAGAATGTGAATAAACTCTATTGAGGGTTTCCATGTGCCCGCCGATGCCCACCATGGAACGGTTCCATGGTGGGCCTTGGGTGGGCATGGGAGAATGTGAATAAACTCTATTGAGGGTTTCCATGTGCCCGCCGATGCCCACCATGGAACGGTTCCATGGTGGGCCTTGGGTGGGCATCGGAGAAAGTGAATAAACTCTATTGAGGGTTTCCATGTGCCCGCCGATGCCCACCATGGAACGGTTCCATGGTGGGCATGAGGGGCGAACATAGTAGGCATTAGGCGGGCATGAGAAAAAACCACAATAGAGGGGATCACATAGTAGGCATAGGCAGGCGCGCACGCATGGCTGACTTGCGCGGGTGGCACCTGCGCGCGCACGCATGGCTGATGGGCGTGGGCGGCACCTGCGCGCGCGGCACCTGGGCGCGCGGCATGGGCGTGGGCGGAACCTGCGCGCGCGGCAGGGCGTGTTCGGTACTTGCGCGCGCCCGGCGATGCGAGGAGTCGCACGGCGCGCATGGGGGCGTGCGTTGAGGCCTTGGGTGGGCATGGGGGCGCACATAGTGGGCATTGGGCGGGCATGAAAGGCGTGCATGGGGGGCCTTCGATGGCCATGAGGGGCGTGCATGTGGGCCTTGGGAGATTATATTAATGTTTTTCCCATGCACAGCCACGCCCACCATGGCATGCATGGTTGCCGTAGGTGGGCATGGGAGAGTGTCAAGAACCTTGGCCACCGTCTTTTGTCGTGCACCATTGGCACCCATGTGCAAGCCTCGGCCACTGGCCTTGACTTGCACACGAGCACCCAATCCATGTACTTGGACATTCGACGAGAGTCTACTTGAACGTGTTTTCTCATCTTAGTTTCAAACTTCACCAACACTTGTGTTTTCATCGTTCTGCATATGACATAAC
>NZ_JBPCCH010000053.1:0-1324 GCF_050971805.1 Robertmurraya mesotrionivorans
AAGTTATTTTCAAGTCGTCGTTGTCGGCTACATGTATTACTATATCATCTTGATTCGCAGAAGTCAACTTCTGTTTTTGAATTATTTTTAAAGAGACTTCAAATTTTTGAAGCCAAAGACTATCTTACATAATTACTATACATAATACAACAATTTTTTGATAAGAATTATTAAAAGCCATGTACACTCGTACATGGCTTTTAGTTACAGAACCGATATTTAAAAACAACCTAACCTAGTGTATCATTAGAAAAAGTATTCTGAATGGCCTTTTCTAACTCTAGTTGCTTCATTCTAGATTTTGCGTATCTTTTTGTTACATTAATATCTTTATGACCTGCTAATTCAGATACTATTTCTAAAGCAACTCCTTTATCAATAAGCCGCTGACAAAAAGTATGCCTTAATTTGTGAGGATTCACTTGATACTTTTTAAGCATATATTGAACCGATCTCTCAGAAAGTCGTTCGTTGGATTTAGAAACAAACAAAGCATCTTCGATACGATTTAATTCTATATGGTTTTCCAGATAAGCCCTAGCTTCATCAGATAATGGTATCGCTCTTTCTTCACCAGTAGAGTTATGTTTTACTAACACTAGATTTCTTTCGAAATCAATATCAGACTTATTTAGAGAACATAATTCTGACACTCTAATACCCGTATGAAGTAATAAATAGACAATAGCAATGTTTCTATTATGTCCATCCTTTTTTACTTCACGGACAAGTTGGTCACATTCAAAAGTGGTTAACACTTCAATTTCGTCTTTTTTCTCTACGGGAACCACAGTTATATCAATGATGATATCAGGTTTCTTTAAGAATTTCGCAAAGGTACGAATCGCTCCAAGTATTTTATCAATAGTTACTGGACTTTTCCCCTGCTGCTCTAAAAAGGAAACATATGATTGAACATCCTTTTGTGATATGTCCTCTAAATAAATCGAATATTGTTGAAGCCAGTCTTGATATTTTTGAATTTCACGTTGATATGTTGAGACCGTGCTAGGTGATTTCCCTACTTGTTTAAGCCATTCTGTAAACTGAGCTAGAACATTAGTTTCTTGCAACTATATCACTCCAATCAATCAGACTTGGTATTACTTACATCTTATAGGAAATGACTAAAGAAGTAAACTTCCGCGAAAAAAATTATAAAAAAAGAGAGTAGTCATGTTGACTACTCTCTTTATGGGTGCCTGGCGACGTCCTACTCTCACAGAGGGAAACCCTCAACTACCATTGGCGCTGAAAAGCTTAACTTCCGTGTTCGGTATGGGAACGGGTGTGACCTTTTCGCTATCGCCACTAGACCAGTATT
>NZ_JBPCCH010000054.1:0-1228 GCF_050971805.1 Robertmurraya mesotrionivorans
TTTTTATGATCAATCCAATATTTTGTTACAAGGAACGTCAGTAAGATGCAAAAAAACGATGTGAATAGATTTCCAATGATGCTCGAATTTACGGATCCTGTGATTAAGATCTCCATTGCATATTTACTCATCATTGCGGGATTGACAAAATCAATAACGGGATTTAAACCAACAATTATTCTGCAAATCATAAGAAACACAATCGATATCAAGGCAATAAGACCCTGATTGTTAAAAATGGTACTGATCATTGTGGTAAATGAAATCATAAATAAAACCCACACAAGATAAAATAATAAGGCGACCACTATGTCGGAAAAAGGAACATTCGTAAAAAGGTAGTAAACATATAAATAGGAAGCAAAGTATCCCATCGCTAAACTAAAACAAATCAATAAATAATTTGAAACCAATTTTCCACCTATATAAGAAAGAACACTTACCGGTCTTGTTAAAATAAAACCTAACATCCCATTAACTTTATCTGATTGAATTATCCCCATCATTGAGACAACAATAATCATGATACCAAGTTGATCAAATTGAGATCCTAATGTGCTGGCTAGAATTTCTCCGCCAGTTTGAGGCGTCAAACTCGGATCAATCGTAATTCCCTGACTACCGCCTAAAGCTTTTAGAATGGAAGGCAAGTAATAGGTAACAACTGGCTGAGTTATACCTAAAAGGAGAAAGACAATGGGTAACCAAATCACTTTGAATTCACGTACCATTTGAACAAATTCCTTTTTTGTCAGTACAATAATACTATTCATTTTTCTATCACCCATTTTATGAAGATTTCTTCTAAAGTATCATGATGGATTTCAAATTTTACTATGTCCACTCCTTTCTCCAATGCATCTTTAAGTAACATATCCTTGTTTTTTTCGATATTTTCGACTTTCACTTTGATTTTATTCCCACTTACCTCAAACCATTTTACATAAGGTAATTTTTTTACATCTTCAATCCAATCTTGATTTAACATCGAGATTTCTAATTTTAATTGGTTGTTACTATTACGGTTTAATAGTTCTGCAATAGTTGTATCTTCTATCTTGCAGCCATTTTTTATCATGACAAATCTTTCGCATATTTCTTCTGCATCGCCTAGTATATGGGTAGATAATAAAATAGTTGTTTCCTTTTTAATTTCTTGAATAAGGTTTAATACCTCTCTTCGACCGATTGGATCCAATGCAGATACTGGTTCATCCATCACAATTAG
>NZ_JBPCCH010000055.1:0-1040 GCF_050971805.1 Robertmurraya mesotrionivorans
CCATTGTTCTCGCTCGGAGCATGATAGTATTTAGTCATTAATTCGGTTAATTCGTTTTCAAATTGTTTAAACCTCTCATCACTCATCTTTAATTCCACTAGAGAAAAAGTGGCACCATCCTCTGGAAAGTTTTGATTTTCTAATTTTTCAAGGTAACTCTGATATTGAGACATAACTGATAATTGGTAATAGGAAACATAATCAAGCTTCTCCTGATGAGATGCTTTTTTCCATTCCTTCACATTAAGTCTAGCCTCATTTTCATTTAATGTGTAATATTTTTCAGACACAGATTTTACTTTTCTTTCTTTCATAACTCGGATAATACCTGCATCCAGCAAAAGTTGTATATGTCGATAGAGCGTTGCTTTGGGTACTTCTTTAATGATCTTTACCATTTCTAATGGTGTTAGACCATTTTCTTTATCCCTCATTAGTGCTTGTAAAATTTTCATTCTTACTGGATGCATTAATATTTCAACCTTATTGATCATAGGAATCACCTTATTCATTAATATTTAATCTCATTATAAATAATGAGATTAAATATTGCAACGAACTCACTTTTGTATTATCATTATCAATAATGAGATTGAGATAAATGAGAAGAGGTGATTGGAGTGCAACTACACTATGGATTGGACGACTTAAAGGAAATTGATTTTATGGCTTTTATCCCTTTTATCCTGCCATTTATTGTTATAGGTTCATTATTGGTTTTCATTGCCTTACTGGATTTATACCGTCATAGAAAGACAAGGGAAAATGTACCTATTTGGACGCTGATTATTATTTTTATCAATATTATTGGTCCAATTCTATACTTTGTTTTAGGACGAAAGGAAAGTGAGAGATTTTGAAATTGGAGATTAGGAATGTAACAAAAATATTTAAAGATAAAATTGCCGTCAATGATTTCTCTATAGAGTTGCAATCAGGGGAATGTGTCGGTTTAATTGGACCAAATGGCGCAGGGAAATCCACATTAATAAAAGTTATTGTAGATATGATTAATCAAAATGCAGGCGAAGTTCTGCTGA
>NZ_JBPCCH010000057.1:0-868 GCF_050971805.1 Robertmurraya mesotrionivorans
CTTTGGGAGCAAGCTCCCAAAGATCCGCTCGACTTGCATGTATTAGGCACGCCGCCAGCGTTCGTCCTGAGCCAGGATCAAACTCTCCAATAAAGAGTAAGATTAGCTCTTAAAAGTTAAAACTTAGAATTAACGTTGACGTTTGTTGTCTTGTTCAGTTTTCAAGGTTCAATTAAGCACTTGATTATCATACTATATCTTTTCACCGTTGTCAACTTCTACGAAAAAACTTTTTAAAAGTTTTTTTCAAGTCGTTGTTGTCGGCTACATGTATTACTATATCATCTTAATTCGTAGAAGTCAACTTCTGTTTTCGAATTAATTTTTATAATTCCTCATTAACTAATAAACTCTTAATGAGGACGGATTCTCATTTTACAAAATACCTATAAATAATGCAATAGTTTTTTTAATAAAATACGACTGCTCCTTTAGATAAAGGGTACCGTTTGGAAGTGCTTTTCTTAAAATACGTGCCGAAATGACAGTCGTATTGGCATCGTTATTGGTATATAAAAAAGTAAAATAAGAGGAGATTTTCCGGTTAGATGCCGAATGGAGCTCGTTTCGGGGTCAATAAGGGGAGGGTTTCCGCTTACGCAAAGCAAACTCTCCCCTTTTCAAAATTTTCGAGCCAATAGGCGGAATCTCTCCGTTTATTTAACCTTTTTTTAATAATAATTACTAAGTTAAGCGGAATTTCTCCGTCTATTTATCAGCTCGGGTTTGCTATGTCAAAGTTAATGGGATTTCGTAGAAACGTTAATAAATAAAGAAAAGACGTATGCCAATGATATGCTCCCGATAAAGTAGACAGATGAAATAATAAAAAATCTGTTTACTTTATTGGGGGTTTTTTTATGGCGAA
>NZ_JBPCCH010000058.1:0-755 GCF_050971805.1 Robertmurraya mesotrionivorans
GAATACGTTCCCGGGCCTTGTACACACCGCCCGTCACACCACGAGAGTTTGTAACACCCGAAGTCGGTGGGGTAACCGTAAGGAGCCAGCCGCCTAAGGTGGGACAGATGATTGGGGTGAAGTCGTAACAAGGTAGCCGTATCGGAAGGTGCGGCTGGATCACCTCCTTTCTAAGGAAAATTGAGGCTTACGACCTTCGGTCGAAGCTAACAACGTTGATGATATGATTTGTTTAGTTTTGAGAGAGCAAACTCTCATATATAAAATAGTAAGTTCTTTTTTTCTGTTGTATGGGCCTATAGCTCAGCTGGTTAGAGCGCACGCCTGATAAGCGTGAGGTCGATGGTTCGAGTCCATTTAGGCCCACCATACAAATTTAACGGGGCCTTAGCTCAGCTGGGAGAGCGCCTGCCTTGCACGCAGGAGGTCAGCGGTTCGATCCCGCTAGGCTCCACCAAAAATTGTTCCTTGAAAACTAGATAATGATATATGAAGAAAACCAAGAAATACCGAGTAATCGCCATTTTAGTTTTCTCTCTATTAAATTAGAGAACCAAGAAAAAAGAGAAGCGAACAGGTCGAGGAATTGAGTGAGGAGACACCGGAGCGTACTTAAAGGTACGTGAGGATGTTGACGAGCGAAGATGACGAAGAGATGTGAAGCTTATATTTTTTCGATAGGTTAAGTTAGAAAGGGCGCACGGTGGATGCCTTGGCACTAGGAGCCGATGAAGGACGGGACTAACACCGATATG
>NZ_JBPCCH010000059.1:0-658 GCF_050971805.1 Robertmurraya mesotrionivorans
CAACTTAACCTCGCATGTAATCGTAACTCGCCGGTTCATTCTACAAAAGGCACGCTATCACCCATTAACGGGCTCTAACTACTTGTAGGCACACGGTTTCAGGATCTCTTTCACTCCCCTTCCGGGGTGCTTTTCACCTTTCCCTCACGGTACTGGTTCACTATCGGTCACTAGGTAGTATTTAGCCTTGGGAGATGGTCCTCCCTGCTTCCGACGGAATTTCACGTGTTCCGCCGTACTCAGGATCCACTCAAGAGGGAACGAAGTTTCAACTACAGGGTTGTTACCTTCTATGACTGACCTTTCCAGATCGATTCGTCTACTTCATTCCTTTGTAACTCCGTATAGAGTGTCCTACAACCCCAAGAGGCAAGCCTCTTGGTTTGGGCTAATCCCGTTTCGCTCGCCGCTACTCAGGGAATCGCGTTTGCTTTCTCTTCCTCCGGGTACTTAGATGTTTCAGTTCCCCGGGTCTGCCTTCAATACCCTATGTATTCAGGTAAAGATTCTATCCCATTACGGATAGAGGGTTTCCCCATTCGGAAATCTCCGGATCAAAGCTTACTTACAGCTCCCCGAAGCATATCGGTGTTAGTCCCGTCCTTCATCGGCTCCTAGTGCCAAGGCATCCACCGTGCGCCCTTTCTAACTTAACCTA
>NZ_JBPCCH010000060.1:0-630 GCF_050971805.1 Robertmurraya mesotrionivorans
TTGGAGCGGAAGACGGGATTCGAACCCGCGACCCCAACCTTGGCAAGGTTGTATTCTACCACTGAACTACTTCCGCAAATGGCTGGGCTAGCTGGATTCGAACCAACGCATGACGGAGTCAAAGTCCGTTGCCTTACCGCTTGGCTATAGCCCAATGAAGAAAGTTATATATAATGGGGCGACTGATGGGAATCGAACCCACGAATGTCGGAACCACAATCCGATGCGTTAACCACTTCGCCACAACCGCCATAATTTAAAGTTGGCAGGGGTAGTAGGAATCGAACCCACACCAAAGGTTTTGGAGACCTTCGTTCTACCTTTAAACTATACCCCTAAAATGGTGGAGGGGGACGGATTCGAACCGCCGAACCCAAGGGAGCGGATTTACAGTCCGCCGCGTTTAGCCACTTCGCTACCCCTCCATATGAATTTAATATATTCAGATACAACGAGATTGTTCATGAATAGTGGTGGCTCAGGACGGAATCGAACCGCCGACACAAGGATTTTCAGTCCTTTGCTCTACCGACTGAGCTACTGAGCCACTTAATGGCGGTCCCGACCGGGATCGAACCGGCGATCTCCTGCGTGACAGGCAGGCATGTTAACCGCTACACCACGGGACCA
>NZ_JBPCCH010000061.1:0-627 GCF_050971805.1 Robertmurraya mesotrionivorans
AAATCTTGCTACAAATCGGCTTGAGGGTCGGATGTTGCGCCTTGCTCCAATAACCAGGGTTAGGAGCTGCGGCGCCATCTCAGTTAGGTTTGGGCCACCTTTCAAGATAATACCCCATAAAAAGACACCAAGAAGCAAAATAAACAAAACAAGAAGGAAAGAAGAAGACATATAACAGGACCGGAAAGAAAAGAAGGAAAAGACATATCCCAGGAACCGAAAGAAAAACAACATGAATGAACGTAAACGCCATCTCCGTCAGGCTCCACCCCCCGGGGAAGCCCTCCTCCCCTCCATGATCATCTTTTAACAGCGAGAAAAAAAGAAGGAAAAGAAGAAGAGAAGAGAAGACATATAACAGGACCGGAAAGATGGAAAAGACAGAGAGATATCCAAGTAACTGAAGGGACGATTGGATGTTCTGAAAGTTTTTTGATAGGATCTAGAACCAAATTTGGGTCGGATGTTGCGCCGGTTTTGGGTCGGATGTTGACAGACGCGCAACATCGGGCCCACTTTTTCGAGGGTTTTTTTAATGGTTTATGGAGTGAAATCTTGCTACAAATCGGCTTGAGGGTCGGATGTTGCGCCTTGCTCCAATAACCAGGGTTAGGAGCTGCGGCGCCA
>NZ_JBPCCH010000062.1:0-595 GCF_050971805.1 Robertmurraya mesotrionivorans
AGGATTAGCTCAGCTGGGAGAGCACCTGCCTTACAAGCAGGGGGTCGGCGGTTCGATCCCGTCATCCTCCACCAAAACTTTTTTCACGATAGTGAAAAATAGTTATCCGAAATTCGCGAAGCGAAAATATTTATCCTTCACGAAGTGAAAATAACTATCCATTTAAATGATTTTCCTTCACAAAGTGAAGATAACTAATCATTGTTTGCCGGCGTAGCTCAATTGGTAGAGCAACTGACTTGTAATCAGTAGGTTGGGGGTTCAAGTCCTCTCACCGGCACCATTTGTACGAGCCATTAGCTCAGTCGGTAGAGCATCTGACTTTTAATCAGAGGGTCGAAGGTTCGAGTCCTTCATGGCTCACCAAAGTTTTTTGCTTCAGCAAAATAACTTTCCATTATGCGGGTGTGGCGGAATTGGCAGACGCACTAGACTTAGGATCTAGCGCCGCAAGGCGTGGGGGTTCGACTCCCTTCACCCGCACCAAAGTTTTTTGCGATAGCAAAATAACTTACCATATGCGGAAGTAGTTCAGTGGTAGAATACAACCTTGCCAAGGTTGGGGTCGCGGGTTCGAATCCCGTCTTCCGCTCCA
>NZ_JBPCCH010000063.1:0-537 GCF_050971805.1 Robertmurraya mesotrionivorans
CATATCGGTGTTAGTCCCGTCCTTCATCGGCTCCTAGTGCCAAGGCATCCACCGTGCGCCCTTTCTAACTTAACCTATCGAAAAAATATGAGCTTCACATCTCTTCGTCATCTCACTCGTCAACATCCTCACGTACGTTAAAGTACGCTCCGGTATCTCCTCATTCGATTCCTCGACCTGTTCGCTCCTCTTTTTTCTTTAGTTACTCTCATTTAATAGAGAGAAAACCTAAAATGGCGATACTCAGTTTCTTTCTTGACTTTTATACTTTATCTAGTTTTCAAAGAACAACGTTTGATGGAGGGTTATTTTGCTGTCGCAAAAAAGGAAGTTTATTTTACTGTCGTAAAAAAACTAATTAAACCATCAAAACTGAACAAGAACAAATCGTCACGTCTGTATATTATGGCAAGTTCCGGCTATTGCCTTCACTTTGCATTTTCCTTAGAAAGGAGGTGATCCAGCCGCACCTTCCGATACGGCTACCTTGTTACGACTTCACCCCAATCATCTGTCCCACCTTAGGCGGCTGGCTCC
>NZ_JBPCCH010000064.1:0-534 GCF_050971805.1 Robertmurraya mesotrionivorans
AATACTGGTCTAGTGGCGATAGCGAAAAGGTCACACCCGTTCCCATACCGAACACGGAAGTTAAGCTTTTCAGCGCCAATGGTAGTTGAGGGTTTCCCTCTGTGAGAGTAGGACGTCGCCAGGCAAGTCCCTATTGGGACTATTATTTTTGTCTAAAATATTAAGTTAGGCCCCTTGGTCAAGCGGTTAAGACACCGCCCTTTCACGGCGGTAACACGGGTTCGAATCCCGTAGGGGTCACCAAGTTTTTTCATGAAATGAAAATAACTTTCCTTTTTTGGAGGATTAGCTCAGCTGGGAGAGCACCTGCCTTACAAGCAGGGGGTCGGCGGTTCGATCCCGTCATCCTCCACCAAGACTTTTTTCACGTAGTGAAAAATAGTCATCCTACGAAGTGAAAATATTTATCCATCACGAAAGTGAAAAATAGTCATCCTACAAAGCAAAAATATTTATCCTTTTTAAGCCGGCGTAGCTCAATTGGTAGAGCAACTGACTTGTAATCAGTAGGTTGGGGGTTCAAGTCCTCTCACC
>NZ_JBPCCH010000065.1:0-532 GCF_050971805.1 Robertmurraya mesotrionivorans
TATTAGCCCCGGTTTCCCGGAGTTATCCCAGTCTCATAGGCAGGTTGCCCACGTGTTACTCACCCGTCCGCCGCTAACCTTTGGGAGCAAGCTCCCAAAGGTCCGCTCGACTTGCATGTATTAGGCACGCCGCCAGCGTTCGTCCTGAGCCAGGATCAAACTCTCCAATAAAGAGTAAGATTAGCTCTTAAAGTTAAAACGTTGGCTAGTGTATATTTCAACACTAATCATTTTTGTTGACGTATGATTTGTTTAGTTTTCAAAGAACAATTTGTTGGAGCGGGTGATGGGAATCGAACCCACGACATCAGCTTGGAAGGCTGAGGTTTTACCATTAAACTACACCCGCATATTATTATTTTATAAAGATGGTCGGGAAGACAGGATTCGAACCTGCGACCCCTTGGTCCCAAACCAAGTGCTCTACCAAGCTGAGCTACTCCCCGTTATTCAAAATGGCGCGCCCGAAAGGAGTCGAACCCATAACCTTCTGATCCGTAGTCAGACGCTCTATCCAATTGAGCTACGGGCG
>NZ_JBPCCH010000066.1:0-513 GCF_050971805.1 Robertmurraya mesotrionivorans
TCTCGAAGTTTCTTGCCCACAAAAGCCGAACGGTGACGCCCCAGACTCGGTTTCTTGGTTCCGTCCCAAAACGCCGAAGAAAGGCACAATGGCCTAGAAAGGGACGGTCGGACTTGGAACGGGGTCCGAGGCCTCGAAAGTCCACATCTAGCTACTGGGTGGTCCGATTCTCGAAGTTTCTTGCCCACAAAAGCCGAACGGTGACGCCCCAGACTCGGTTTCTTGGTTCCGTCCCAAAACGCCGAAGAAAGGCACAATGGCCTAGAAAGGGACGGTCGGACTTGGAACGGGGTCCGAGGCCTCGAAAGTCCACATCTAGCTACTGGGTGGTCCGATTCTGAGTGATCTCGAAGTTTCTTGCCCACAAAAGCCGAACGGTGACGCCCCAGACTCGGTTTCTTGGTTCCGTCCCAAAACGCCGAAGAAAGGCACAATGGCCTAGAAAGGGACGGTCGGACTTGGAACGGGGTCCGAGGCCTCGAAAGTCCACATCTAGCTACTGGGTGGTCCGAT